>NZ_VMMY01000009.1:1244-219171 GCF_013277455.1 Streptococcus sp. 5346 | reverse complement strand
GGTTCCTTATTCTGAAAGTGAAAAAGCAAGAGCTGATAGAGATTATAGTGGTGTTTCAAGTCTTCTGAATAGCTCAAAAGCTTGTCAAGAATCTCTTTATTGGTTAAGTGCATACGAAAAGTAGGGCGATAAAATCGCTTATCACTGAGTTTACGACTATCTTGTTGAATGAGCTTCCAGTAACGTTTGATGGCTTTGTATTCATGGGATTTTCGATCGAACTGATTCATGATTTGAACACGGACACGACTTATAGCACGGCTGAGATGTTGGATAATATGGAAACGATCTAGAACGATTTTAGCACATGGGAAAAGCTGTTTAGCTAAGGCATAGTAGGGACTAAACATATCCATAGTAATGATTTTCACTCGACATCGGACGGCTCTATCATATTTAAGAAAGTGATCACGAATGACAGCTTGTGTTCTACCCTCAAGAACAGTGATGATGTTGAGATTATCAAAATCTTGTGCAATGAAACTCATCTTTCCCTTAGTGAAGGCATACTCGTCCCAGGACATAATCTCAGGAAGACGAGAAAAATCATGCTTAAAGTGGAAATCATTGAGCTTTCGAATGACAGTTGAAGTTGAAATGGAAAGCTGATGGGCAATATCGGTCATAGAAGTCTTTTCAATTAACTTTTGCGCAATCTTTTGGTTGATAATACGAGGAATTTGATGATTCTTCTTGACGAGTGAGGTCTCGGCGACCATCATTTTCGAGCAATGATAGCACTTGAAACGACGCTTTCTAAATAGAATTCTAGTAGGCATACCAGTCGTTTTGAGGTAAGGAATCTTAGAAGGTTTTTGAAAGTCATATTTTTTCATTTGACTTCCACAATAAGGACAAGATGGAGCATCGTAGTCCAGTTTGGCGATGATTTCTTTGTGTGTATCTCTATTGATGATATCTATAATTTGAATATTAGGGTCTTTAATGTCTAGTAGTTTTGTGATAAAATGTAATTGTTCCATATGATTCTTTCTAATGAGTTGTTTGATCGCTTTTCATTATAGGTCATATGGGACTTTTTTTCTACCCTAAAATAGGCTCCATAATATCTATAGGGATTTACCCACTACAAATATTATAGAGCCCTTTTTTGTATATGAGCAAAGTTTTTACTTTTGATTTAATGCAACTGTAGCTAAAGAGTAAATCGTTGCTTGTTCCATACTTTTTGTGTGATGTGTGTGTAAATACAGAAAAAAACAACTCCCTGATGCTTCAAGGAGTTGTCTATAGTTAAATTAGTTTTTTGAAGCTGCTTGGAATTCTGGGTTTTTCCATGCTTCGTCAATGATAGCTTGCAATTCTTTAGCAGATGCTTGCATTTTTTGAGTTTCTGCGTCGTTCAATGGGATATTTACTGGACGAACGATACCATGTGCACCAACAACAGCTGGTTGACCGATAAAGACATTCTCAACTCCGTATTGGCCTTCTTGGAAGACTGAAAGTGGAAGTACTGCGTTTTCGTCGTCAAGGATTGCTTTTGTAATACGAGCAAGGGCTACTGCGATACCGTAGTATGTTGCACCTTTTTTGTTGATGATTGTGTAGGCTGCATCACGAACACCTTCGAACAATTCAATCAATTCAGCTTCTTGAACATTTTGAGTGTCTTTAAGGAATTCTTCAAGGTTTACACCAGCGATGTTTGCGTGTGACCAAACAGCGAACTCAGAGTCACCGTGTTCACCCATGATGTAGGCGTGAACTGAACGAGCATCAACATCCAATTTTTCAGCAAGTGCTTGACGGAAACGAGCTGAGTCAAGTGAAGTACCTGAACCGATAACGCGTTCTTTAGGGAATCCAGAGAATTTCCAAGTTGAGTAAGTCAAAACGTCAACTGGGTTAGCAGCAACAAGGAAGATACCTTTGAAACCTGATTCAACAACTTGAGTTACGATTGATTTGTTGATAGCAAGGTTTTTACCTACAAGGTCAAGACGAGTTTCACCTGGTTTTTGAGGCGCACCTGCAGTGATCACAACAAGGTCAGCGTCTGCACAGTCAGAGTATTGAGCTGCATAGATTTTTTTAGGTGAAGTGAAGGCAAGGGCGTGACTAAGGTCAAGCGCGTCACCAACAGCTTTTTCATGCAATTGTGGAATTTCGATAATTCCAAGCTCTTGTGCAATTCCTTGGTTAACCAGTGCAAAAGCGTAAGATGAACCTACAGCACCATCTCCGACAAGGATAACTTTTTTGTGTTGTTTAGTTGAAGTCATTGTTCTAAACATCTCCTTAATTTTATTAGGGGATTTTCCCCAGACAACTTCATTCTATCACTTTTAAAAAACTTTGTCACGAATATGCCTTATAGTTCTCGATGTAAACGTTTTAGTGGGTTAGAGGCTGAAATAGATGGGAATTTATGGTATAATGTTGTTACTTACTAATTGTGAAATGAGGCATTTATTAATGCAGGATAGAAATTTAGTGAATGTCAATCTGACAAAGGAGATGAAGACGAGCTTTATCGATTACGCCATGAGTGTTATCGTAGCGCGGGCTCTTCCTGATGTTCGAGATGGATTGAAACCTGTTCACCGTCGGATTCTCTATGGAATGAATGAATTGGGTGTTACTCCAGACAAACCCCATAAAAAATCTGCTCGTATTACAGGGGACGTCATGGGTAAATACCACCCACACGGGGATTCCTCTATCTATGAAGCCATGGTTCGTATGGCTCAATGGTGGAGTTACCGTTACATGCTTGTAGATGGGCATGGAAACTTTGGTTCCATGGATGGAGATGGTGCTGCCGCCCAGCGTTATACTGAGGCACGCATGAGCAAGATTGCTTTAGAAATGCTTCGAGATATCAATAAGAATACGGTTGATTTCGTCGATAACTATGATGCCAATGAACGGGAACCCTTGGTCTTGCCTGCACGTTTTCCAAACCTTTTGGTCAATGGAGCAACTGGTATTGCCGTTGGGATGGCAACCAATATTCCGCCTCACAACTTGGGTGAAACCATTGATGCAGTGAAGTTGGTCATGGACAATCCTGAAGTGACTACCAAGGACTTGATGGAAGTCTTGCCTGGACCAGATTTTCCAACAGGTGCCCTTGTCATGGGGAAATCAGGTATTCATAAGGCTTATGAAACGGGTAAAGGTTCTATTGTCCTACGTTCTCGTACTGAAATTGAAGAAACTAAGACTGGCCGTGAGCGCATCGTTGTAACGGAATTTCCTTACATGGTCAATAAAACTAAGGTGCATGAGCATATTGTTCGTTTGGTTCAGGAAAAACGCATTGAGGGGATTACAGCAGTACGTGATGAGTCAAACCGTGAAGGTGTGCGATTTGTTATCGAAGTTAAGCGCGATGCCTCAGCCAATGTTATCCTCAATAACCTCTTCAAGATGACCCAGATGCAAACCAACTTTGGTTTTAATATGTTGGCGATTCAAAATGGTGTACCGAAGATTTTATCCCTTCGTCAAATTTTGGACGCTTATATCGAGCACCAAAAAGAAGTAGTTGTTCGTCGTACACGTTTTGATAAGGAAAAAGCGGAAGCGCGCGCTCATATCTTAGAAGGTCTCTTGATTGCGCTAGACCATATCGACGAAGTGATTCGTATCATCCGTGCTAGTGAAACGGATGCGGAAGCTCAAGCTGAGCTGATGAGCAAGTTTAAGCTTTCTGAACGTCAAAGTCAAGCTATCCTTGATATGCGTCTTCGTCGTTTGACAGGTTTGGAACGAGATAAGATTCAGTCTGAGTATGATGACCTCTTGGCTCTAATTGCGGATTTGGCGGATATTCTTGCTAAGCCTGAACGTGTTTCTCAAATTATCAAAGACGAATTGGATGAAGTTAAGCGTAAGTTTGGCGACCAACGCCGTACAGAGTTGATGGTCGGTGAAGTCTTGAGTCTTGAAGATGAGGACTTGATTGAAGAATCGGATGTTTTAATTACGCTTTCTAACAGAGGCTACATCAAACGTCTGGACCAAGCTGAGTTTACTGCTCAAAAACGTGGGGGTCGTGGTGTCCAAGGAACAGGTGTTAAGGATGATGATTTTGTTCGTGAGTTAGTGTCAACTAGCACCCATGATCACCTGCTCTTCTTCACAAATAAAGGGCGTGTCTATCGCTTGAAGGGGTATGAAATCCCTGAGTATGGTCGGACGGCCAAAGGACTACCAGTAGTTAATCTCTTGAAATTGGACGAAGGTGAAAGTATTCAGACTATTATCAATGTTGAGTCTGAACGCAGTGATGATGCTTATCTCTTCTTCACAACCCGTCATGGTATTGTAAAGAGAACCAGCGTTAAGGAATTTGCTAATATTCGTCAAAATGGACTTAAAGCACTGAATCTTAAAGATGAAGATGAGTTAATTAATGTCTCGTTGACGGAAGAAGAGACGGATATTATTATTGGTACCAAGTTTGGTTATGCAGTTCGCTTTAATCAATCAGCCGTTCGCGGCATGAGTCGTATCGCCACAGGTGTGAAAGGTGTGAATCTCCGTGAGGGAGACACAGTAGTTGGTGCTAGCGTAATTACTGATCAAGACGAGGTTCTTATCATCACAGAAAAAGGATATGGTAAGCGTACAGTCGCGACTGAATATCCAACTAAAGGTCGTGGTGGTAAAGGGATGCAAACTGCTAAGATTACAGAAAAGAACGGTTCTCTTGCTGGTCTTATGACCGTTAAAGGCGATGAAGATTTGATGATTATCACTGATACAGGTGTCATGATTCGAACCAACGTTGCCAATATTTCACAAACAGGACGCTCAACTATGGGAGTTAAAGTAATGCGTCTGGATCAAGATGCTAAAATTGTAACCTTTACTACGGTTGCAGCGGCAGAAAAAGAAGAAGTTGGGACAGAAAACGAAACAGAAGGTGAAGCATAATGTCTCAAAAAAATAATAAGAAGAAAAACAAACGAAAAAATCTACTGACAAATATCCTGGCAGGATTTCTGATACTACTATCAATTGCTTTGATTTTTAATGCTAAAATTCGTGATATTTTCATAGTTTGGAATACCAATAAGTACCAAGTTAGTCAGGTATCAAAAGAAAAAATAGAAGAAAATCAGGATACAGAAGGAAATTTTGATTTTGATTCTGTCAATGCTATCTCTTCTGAAGCGGTTCTAGCTTCTCAATGGGATGCTCAAAAATTACCAGTTATCGGCGGAATTGCAGTTCCTGAATTAGAAATGAATCTGCCAATTTTTAAAGGTCTTGATAATGTCAATCTCTTCTATGGTGCTGGTACGATGAAACGCGATCAAGTGATGGGGAAAGGAAATTATAGTCTAGCTAGTCATCATATTTTTGGTGTCAATAATGCTAATAAAATGTTATTTTCTCCTTTAGATAACGCTAAAAATGGTATGAAGATTTATCTAACCGATAAGGATAAAGTTTATACTTATGAAATACGTGAAGTCAAACGTGTTACACCGGATCGTGTTGATGAAGTTGATGATAGAGATGGGGTAAATGAGATTACATTAGTAACCTGTGAAGACCTTGCTGCTACAGAACGTATTATTGTAAAAGGCGATTTGAAAGAAACAAAAGAATATTCACAAACATCTGATGAAATTCTAACAGCTTTCAATCAACCATATAGACAATTTTATTAATACAAATCAGTGAAATCCTGGATTTCACTGATTTTTTAAGCTTTTCATAAGAATAAACTTTTATGAAATACAGAAAACGCTTCCTTAATTTTAACGTTTGTGATATAATTATCAGGTAAAAAATTTTTAGGAGTTTATTATGGTTTCTTCAGAATTTATCTCAAAGATTGAATTTGCTTGCAAGAAGAAAGAAAGTCTTTATACTCAAAGCAAATTTAAGTATGCGATTCGTTCTATGTTCGCAGGTGCATTTTTAACCTTCAGTACAGCTGCTGGTGCAGTTGGGGCTGACTTGATTAATAAAATTGCGCCAGGTAGTGGACGCTTCCTCTTCCCATTTGTCTTTGCTTGGGGCTTGGCCTACATTGTTTTCTTGAATGCCGAGTTGGTAACATCAAACATGATGTTCTTGACTGCAGGTAGTTTCTTGAAAAAAATCTCTTGGAGAAAAACAGCTGAGATTTTACTATACTGTACCTTGTTCAACCTTATCGGAGCCTTGATAGCAGGTTGGGGCTTCGCTCACTCGGCAGCCTATGCAAATCTGACTCACGATAGTTTCATCTCAGGGGTTGTTGAGATGAAGTTAGGCCGCTCAAATGAATTAGTCTTGCTTGAGGCGATTTTGGCAAATATTTTCGTTAATATTGCGATTCTTTCATTTGTTTTGGTCAAAGATGGTGGCGCCAAACTTTGGCTTGTGTTGTCAGCTATTTACATGTTTGTATTCTTAACAAATGAGCACATTGCTGCGAACTTTGCTTCTTTCGCGATTGTAAAATTCAGTGTTGCTGCGGACTCAATTGCCAACTTCGGTGTTGGAAATATGCTTCGTCATTGGGGTGTAACTTTCATCGGAAACTTGATTGGTGGTGGTCTCTTGATGGGTCTTCCATACGCCTTCCTCAATAAAAACGAAGATACTTATGTAGATTAAGAAAATGAGCACGATTGATTCGTGCTTTTTTCGATTTTGTAAGAAGTAATAGCCACTCCTTATATCAAAATATAGAAAAGATGTATTAGTCAAGATAATCCTAAGGTGCTACAATATCTCTAATCAAACTATATGGAGGTCGCTTTATGACTCGTGATTTTAAATTTGAAACCTTACAATTGCATGCTGGGCAAGTAGTTGATCCAGCAACTAAGTCTCGTGCAGTGCCGATTTATCAAACAACATCCTTTGTTTTTGATGATACGCAGGAAGGTGCTGATTTGTTTGCCTTGAGGAAGCCAGGTAATATCTATACTCGTATTACCAATCCTACAACAGCTGCCTTTGAAGAAAGAATTGCTGCCCTTGAAGGTGGTGTTGGAGCTCTTGCAACAGCTTCAGGGATGGCTGCAGTGACTTATACGATTTTGGCGCTTGCCCATGCGGGTGACCATGTAGTAGCAGCATCAACTATTTACGGTGGAACCTTCAATCTTTTGAAAGAAACTCTTCCTCGTTATGGGATCACAACAACCTTTGTGGACGTAGATAATTTGGAGGAAGTGGAAGCGGCTATCAATGACAATACCAAGCTTGTCTTGATTGAAACCTTGGGCAACCCCTTGATTAACATTCCAGACCTGGAAAAATTGGCTGAGATTGCTCATAAGCATCAGATTCCACTTGTTTCTGACAATACCTTTGCCACACCTTATTTGATTAACGTTTTTTCTCATGGTGTAGATATTGCCATTCACTCTGCGACTAAGTTTATCGGTGGGCATGGTACGACTATTGGTGGAGTGATTGTCGATAGTGGTCGTTTTGACTGGGAAGCTTCAGGGAAATTCCCTCAATTTGTTGAGGAAGACCCAAGCTACCACAATTTGAGCTATACTCGTGATGTGGGTGCAGCAGCCTTTATTATCGCTGTCCGTGTTCAATTGCTTCGCGATACAGGTGCAGCCTTGTCACCATTCAATGCCTTTCTCTTGCTCCAAGGACTTGAAACTCTTTCACTTCGTGTGGAACGCCATGTGCAAAATGCAGAGAGAATTGTTGATTTCCTTGTCAACCATCCTAAGGTAGAAAAAGTCAACTATCCAAAACTTGCAGATAGTCCTTATCATGCCTTGGCTGAGAAATACTTGCCTAAAGGTGTGGGCTCAATCTTTACTTTCCATGTCAAAGGTGGGGAGGCAGAAGCACGCAAGGTAATTGATCATTTAGAAATCTTTTCTGACCTAGCAAACGTAGCAGATGCTAAATCGCTTGTTGTTCATCCAGCTACAACCACTCACGGTCAATTGTCAGAAAAAGACCTGGAAGCAGCAGGTGTCACACCAAATCAAATTCGTTTGTCAATCGGACTTGAAAATGTAGATGATTTGATCGAAGATTTGCGCTTGGCCTTGGAAAAAATTTAAAGTAAAAGAAGATAAACAGTGGGTTTCGACTCGCTGTTTTTGATTTTCCTTCAGGCATGATATAATGGATAAAGAAGTCTAGAAAGAGGAACGCTATGAACGAAATCAAATGTCCCAACTGTGGGGAAGTCTTTACAGTAAATGAAAGTCAGTATGCTGAACTTTTATCCCAAGTGAGAACGGCAGAGTTTGATAAGGAATTGCACGACCGGATGAAGCAGGAACTGGCCTTGGCTGAGCAAAAGGCCATGAATGAACAACAGTCTAAACTGGCTCAAAAAGACCAAGAAATTGCGCAATTGCAGAGTCAAATCCAAAACTTTGATACAGAAAAAGAATTGGCCAAGAAAGAGGTTGAACAGACAAGCCATCAGGCCTTATTGGCTAAGGATAAGGAAGTACAGGCCTTGGAAAACCAATTGGCCACCTTGCGTTTGGAACATGAAAATCAACTACAGAAGACCCTTTCTTACCTAGAAAAAGAACGAGACCAGGTTAAAAATCAGCTTCTCTTGCAAGAAAAAGAAAACGAACTCTCTCTTGCTTCTGTTAAACAAAACTACGAAGCTCAGCTTAAAGCAGCTAGTGAACAAGTCGAATTTTATAAGAATTTCAAAGCTCAACAATCTACAAAAGCCATCGGTGAAAGTCTGGAACACTATGCAGAGAGTGAGTTTAACAAGGTCCGTAGTTTCGCCTTCCCAAATGCTTACTTTGAGAAGGATAACAAGGTTTCAGCGCGTGGGTCTAAGGGTGACTTTATCTTTCGGGAGTGTGATGAAAATGGAGTCGAAATTATTTCCATCATGTTTGAGATGAAAAATGAAGCAGATGGAACAGAGAAGAAGCACAAGAATGCAGATTTTTACAAGGAATTGGACAAGGACCGTCGGGAGAAGAACTGTGAATATGCCGTTTTGGTGACCATGCTTGAGGCCGATAATGACTACTTTAACACAGGGATTGTTGACGTCAGTCACGAGTATGAAAAGATGTATGTGGTCCGTCCTCAGTTCTTTATTCAGTTGATTGGGCTTTTGCGAAATGCGGCTCTTAATTCCCTTAAATACAAGCAAGAGTTGGCCTTGGTTCGCGAACAAAATATTGATATTACGCATTTTGAAGAAGACTTGGATGCCTTTAAACAGGCCTTTGCTAAGAACTATAATTCAGCTTCTACCAACTTTGGTAAGGCAATCGATGAAATCGACAAGGCTATCAAACGTATGGAAGAGGTTAAAAAGTTCCTAACAACATCTGAAAACCAACTCCGCCTTGCAAACAATAAATTGGAAGATGTTTCGGTCAAAAAATTGACTCGAAAAAATCCAACCATGAAAGCGAAGTTTGAAGCGCTGAAGGGGGAGTAGTTTCATTTGTAATGTATGGTGGCACTAGTTCAACAATATGAATGGGGAATTATATAATGAATAATAAAAGTTTAATACCTATGCCTGATCTCAATTTGAATGACATAGTTCATCTATCAAAAGAAAATGAAAAGTTAATTGTTAATTTTCTAAGTACATCAGATGAGTTACATACAATCAATCAATTTTATCATGTCTATATCTTTAATTTTTGTCAAATATTTTATCACTTTGAGTTGGGTACTAACGATAACATAAGGAAACAAAATGGTTTGAATGGTGATGAATTCATTATTATTAATTCTTTACTTATAAATTTAATGAGTTCATCTAAGACTTTAGTTGATTTGTTAATCAACTTTGATAAAAAGTATTCACAAAAGTTAGAAAAAATGATAAACAAAATATATGATTCAGAGCTTTCGTATATATTAATTATGACTTTAAGAAATTTCGCATTGCATGGGCACATTCCTTTATATTTCAATCAAAATAGGTATAGCTTTAATTTAGATTATATACTAAAAGAAGGTGAAAAGTTTAATTTCAGTAAGTCATCAAAGGAAGCTTTCACAAAAATTCGTGATGAAATTAGGCATATGTATGGAGATATAGCAAATATTGCTTTTACAACAACTCTTATGGATTTTCACCTTAATTTACTAAAGATTTATTATCAATTTTATATCGAAAATCAATCTTTATTAGAAAGTTTCTTTAAATCTGTAGAGTTAAAATTACAAAAAGAGAAAAGAAAAATAAAAAATGGACAATTAATTATAGAGATTGATGGGGAACTTCACAGTATTATAATGTGCAGTAAAACAAAATTGTTTAAGAAACTAATGCAGGAAGCAAAAATTAACTTTTATGATTTTAAGAAACAAAAGCTAAAAAGTCGTAGGGAAAAAAATTAGAAGGTATCAGGAAATCAGAAAGCAAGATATGAACGGTATTATCAACTTAAAAAAAGAAGCGGGGATGACCTCGCATGATGCGGTTTTTAAACTGCGTAAGATTTTGGGAACAAAGAAGATTGGTCATGGTGGGACCTTGGATCCGGATGTGGTGGGTGTTTTGCCCATTGCGGTTGGCAAGGCGACGCGGATGGTCGAGTTTATGCAGGATGAGGGCAAGGTCTATGAGGGGGAAATCACTCTCGGCTATTCCACGATGACAGAGGATGCCAGTGGGGAAGTGGTCGCTGAGACACCCGTTCTGTCGCCCTTGGATGAAAAGCTTGTCGATGAAGCGATTGCTAGCTTGACTGGGCCTATTACTCAGATTCCGCCTATGTATTCAGCTGTCAAGGTCAATGGTCGTAAGCTTTATGAGTATGCGCGTGCTGGGCAAGAAGTGGAGCGTCCAGAACGTCAGGTGACCATTTATCAATTTGAGCGGACAAGTCCAATTTCTTATGAGGATCATCTTGCATGTTTTACTTTCCGTGTAAAATGCAGTAAAGGGACTTACATCCGTACCTTGTCAGTTGATTTGGGAGAGAAGCTTGGTTATGCGGCTCATATGTCACATCTAACACGGACTAGTGCAGCTGGTTTGCAACTAGAAGATGCTCTTACCTTGGAAGAAATTGCTGCAAAAGTGGGGGCTGGCCAATTGGACTTTCTTCATCCTCTAGAGATTGGGACAGGAGACCTTGTCAAAGTTTTCCTAAGTCCAGAAGAGGCTGCAGAAGTGCGCTTTGGTCGTTTTATAGAGCTCGAACAAACAGAACAAGAATTAGCTGCCTTTGAAGGCGATCAATTGCTAGCTATTCTAGAAAAACGGGACAATCTCTACAAACCACGAAAGGTTTTTAGCTAGTCTAACTGGGGTGTGGGGAGTGTTGTTTCCCCTAGACTATCCAAATCAGACTATAAATTTTGTAAAAAATGTGATAGAATAGACGACGGATAAAAAAACGGAGGATAGCATGCAAAATAGACCAATCATTATCGGAGTGACAGGTGGTTCTGGTGGAGGTAAGACCAGTGTTTCAAGAGCCATTTTATCGCATTTTCCTGATGAAAAGATTTCCATGATTGAGCATGATTCATACTACAAGGATCAGTCTCATTTGACCTTTGAAGAGCGTGTCAAAACCAACTATGACCATCCTTTTGCCTTTGATACAGACTTGATGATTGAGCAGATTAAGGAATTGTTGGCAGGGCGTCCGGTGGACATTCCGACTTATGACTATACAGAGCATACACGAAGTAGCAAGACCTATCGTCAGGAGCCTCAGGATGTCTTTATCGTTGAGGGGATTTTGGTCTTGGAGGACAAGCGTCTGCGCGATTTGATGGATATCAAGATTTTTGTGGATACGGATGATGATGTGCGCATTATTCGTCGTATCAAGCGCGATATGGAAGAACGTGGCCGTAGTCTTGATAGCGTTATTGACCAGTATTTAGGTGTGGTTAAACCTATGTATCATCAGTTTATCGAGCCGACTAAGCGTTATGCTGATATCGTCATTCCTGAAGGGGTTAGCAATACAGTGGCTATCGATCTTTTGACGACCAAGATTGCAAAGATTTTGGAAGAAGCTCGAAACAGCAAATAATCAGATGTGGAGGCCTTGCCTCCTTTTTCTATTTTTCCCTTATAATGGTACATAAATGGAGATTTTTAGGCATATTTTTGGTATAATAATACCCATGAAAGAGCAAGTAAATGAATAGTAGGTGGAGATGGAAAAGTATTTATCGGTAACAACTTTGACCAAGTATCTGAAAATGAAATTCGATAAAGACCCTTACTTGGAACGGGTCTATTTAACTGGTCAAGTTTCCAACTTTCGTAAACGACCTACTCACCAATATTTCTCCCTAAAGGATGACCATGCAGTTATTCAAGCGACCATCTGGTCTGGGATTTATCAGAAATTAGGCTTCGACCTTGAAGAAGGGATGAAGATCAATGTGATTGGGCGTGTGCAGGTCTATGAACCAAGTGGTAGCTACTCCATTATCATTGAAAAGGCTGAGCCTGATGGAGTTGGGGCGCTTGCGATTCAGTTTGAACAACTCAAGAAAAAATTGACAGAAGAAGGCCTGTTTCAAGAGAGGTTCAAGCAACCTCTGCCCCAATTTTCTAAGAGAATTGGTGTAGTGACCAGCCGCAGTGGAGCCGTTATTCGAGATATTATCACGACTGTCAGCAGGCGATTTCCAGGTGTCGACATTCTTCTTTATCCGACCAAGGTTCAAGGTGAAGGGGCTGCAGAGGAAATTGCTCGAAATATTGCGCGTGCTAATCAACGGGACGATTTGGACTTGCTGATTATTGGTCGTGGTGGTGGTTCCATCGAGGATCTCTGGGCTTTTAACGAAGAAATTGTGGTACGAGCTATTTTTGAATCTCGTTTGCCAATCATTTCTAGTGTGGGACATGAGACGGATGTGACCTTGGTGGATTTTGTGGCAGATAGGCGGGCTGCAACGCCGACAGCTGCAGCTGAACTAGCAACACCTGTGACCAAGTTGGATGTATTAGCTCATTTGCAAAATCAGGAAAAACGGATGGCAACAGCAGTCCGAAATGTCCTATCGAAGAAACAAGAAGCTTTGAAAAAATGCAGTCAGTCTGTTATCTTTAGACAGCCAGAGCGTTTGTATGATGGCTATTTGCAACGCTTGGATCAATTGCAACTGCGCTTAAAACAAAGTTTACGAACACGGATTTCTGATAACAAGCAATTGGTCCAAGCAAGGACGCATCAACTGGTACAATTATCACCTGTTACCAAAATTCAACGTTATCAAGACCGTCTAGGCCAGTTGGACAAGCTCCTCCGTAGCCAAATGGCGCTGGTTTATGATGCCAAGGTTGCTGAAGTGAAGCGACTTTCGGAAGCCTTGCTGATGTTGGATACCAGTCGAATCGTGGCGCGTGGCTATGCAATTGTCAAAAAAGAAGAGTCCGTAGTTGATTCGGTTGAAAATTTGAAGAAAACAGACCAAGTGACGCTTTTGATGCGAGATGGTCGAGTAGAATTAGAGGTTAAAGATGTCAAAACAAAAGAAATTTGAGGAAAATCTAGCAGAACTGGAGACTATTGTCCAGAGTTTGGAAAATGGTGAAATTGCTCTGGAAGATGCGATTGCTGCCTTTCAAAAGGGTATGGTCTTGTCAAAAGAACTCCAAGCGACGCTGGACAAGGCTGAAAAGACCTTGGTCAAGGTCATGCAAGAAGACGGAACAGAAAGTGATTTTGAATGAAGAAGCAAGAAAAATTAGCTCTTGTCGAGTCAGTCCTGGAAGACTTTTATGGAGACCAGCAGTTTGCCTCTAGTTTGCGAGAGTCTGTTCTCTATTCCATTCATGCTGGTGGCAAGCGTATTCGACCTTTTCTCTTGTTAGAAGTTCTGGAAGCCTTGCAGGTTGCTATCAAACCTGCTCATGCCCAAGTGGCCGCGGCCTTGGAAATGATTCATACAGGGAGCTTGATTCACGATGATCTACCTGCTATGGATGATGACGATTATCGACGAGGGCGGTTAACCAATCATAAGAAATTTGGCGAAGCAATGGCTATTTTGGCTGGAGATGCTTTATTCCTAGATCCTTATGCTTTGATAGCGCAGGCAGATTTGCCAAGTCAGATTAAGGTGGACTTGATTGCCAACTTATCTCTTGCTTCAGGAAGTCTAGGCATGGTAGCAGGGCAAGTTTTGGATATGGAGGGAGAACGCCAACATTTGTCTTTGGAAGAACTCCAGATCATTCATGCTAATAAGACTGGGAAACTACTAGCCTATCCCTTTCAAGCGGCTGCTATTATAGCCGAATTGGTACCTGAGATGCAGGTGAAGCTGAAAACGGTTGGTGAATTGATTGGGCTTGCTTTTCAAGTTCGAGATGATGTACTGGATGTGACCGCCAGTTTTGAGGAAATCGGTAAGACACCACAAAAGGACTTGCAGGCAGAAAAGTCAACCTATCCTGCCTTGTTGGGCTTGGAAGAGGCCATTGCCTTTTGTAACCAAACCTTGGATCAAGCTAATGCAAAACTAGAGGAAATTGCTCAGCAGGTTCCCTTTGAAACAGAATCAATTGTAAGTGTAGTAGAAAGTTTGAGAATCAATGGCTAAGGAAAGAGTGGATGTACTAGCTTATAAACAGGGCTTGTTTGAAACGCGAGAACAGGCCAAGCGCGGTGTCATGGCTGGACTAGTCGTAGCAGTCCTGAATGGAGAACGGTTTGATAAACCAGGAGAGAAAATCCCGGACGACACCGAGCTAAAACTCAAGGGTGAAAAACTCAAGTATGTCAGCCGTGGTGGCTTGAAATTAGAAAAGGCCTTGCAGGTCTTTGATTTGTCAGTTGATGGAGCGACCACGATTGATATCGGTGCCTCTACTGGAGGTTTTACCGATGTCATGTTGCAAAATGGTGCTGAGTTAGTCTTTGCAGTTGATGTTGGTTCCAATCAGTTGGCTTGGAAACTACGCCAGGACCCGAGAGTTGTCAGCATGGAGCAGTTTAATTTCCGCTATGCTGAAAAGACCGATTTCGAAAAGGAACCGAGCTTTGCCAGTATTGACGTGAGTTTCATTTCCCTCAGTCTGATTCTTCCGGCCTTGCACCGTGTGTTGGCTAATCAAGGTCAGGTTGTGGCTCTGGTTAAGCCCCAGTTTGAGGCAGGACGTGAGCAGATTGGGAAAAATGGAATTATTCGAGATGCCAAGGTTCATCAACATGTCCTTGAATCTGTCACAGCTATGGCAGTAGAGGAAGGCTTTTCAGTCCTTGGATTGGATTTTTCTCCCATACAAGGTGGGCATGGAAATATAGAATTTTTAGCGTATTTGAAAAAAGAAGAGTCAGCAAGCAATCAAGTTCTTGCTGAGATTGAAGAAGTAGTAGAGAGGGCGCATAGTCAATTTAAAAATGAATAAAAAAGAGAGACTTGAAAAAATTAGACGATTTGTGACAGATTATCAAATCGGCACGCAAGAAGAAATCGTAGAACATTTGAAAGAGGCGGGCATCACTGCCACTCAGGCAACGGTATCACGAGATATCAAAGAGCTGGGCATTGTCAAAATTCCTTTGAGAGACAACACCTATGTCTACGAATTGCCAAAATCAATCGTGAAAAGTTTGCAACTAGCTGAAGACAATATTGAATCAGCTGAATTGATGGATAAGATGATTAATCTCCAAGTTATTCCAGGAAATACAGCTTTTGTAAAAGCTCAGTTAATCGAGACTTTTGCGGATAAGATTTTTAGCTGTTTGGCTGATGATAGTTCGATTTTAGTCATTGCCAGAAGTGAAAGTCTAGCTGAGGAAATCTTTGAACAAGTAAAAAATTGGTAGGTCTATATGTTACTTGAAATTTCGATAAAAAACTTTGCCATTATTGAGGCTATTTCCCTCAATTTTGAAAAGGGGATGACTGTCTTGACTGGTGAAACGGGTGCAGGGAAGTCGATTATCATTGATGCCATGAATATGATGTTGGGAGCTCGTGCGACGACAGATGTTATTCGTCATGGTGCGCCAAAGGCAGAGATAGAGGGGCTTTTCTCAGTTGAGAATAGTCGCCTTTTACAGGAAATTTTTGATGAGCAAGGTTTAGAATTGGGTGATGAGATTATCATTCGTCGGGAAATTCTGCAAAATGGTCGTAGTATCAGCCGTGTGAATGGCCAGATGGTCAATCTGTCTGTTTTGCGTGCTATTGGACAACATCTAGTAGATATTCATGGTCAGCATGACCAAGAAGAGTTAATGCGTCCCCAACTGCATATCCAGATGTTGGATGAATTTGGTGATATAGCTTTTTGGAACTTGAAAGAAACCTATCAAACGAGTTTTGATGCCTATCGTAAAATGCGTAAGCAGGTTCTGGAAGTCAAGAAAAACCAACAGGAACACAAGGCACGTATCGAAATGTTGGAATTTCAAATGGCAGAGATTGAGGCAGCAAACTTGAAAGCTGGAGAAGATCTGGCTCTCAATCAAGAGCGTGATAAATTTCTCAATCATAAAAATATTGCGGATACGCTGACCAATGCCTACAGTATGTTGGACAATGAAGAGTTCTCGAGTCTGGCCAATGTTCGTTCAGCCATGAATGACATGGAAAGTGTCGAAGAGTATGACCCTGAATATCGTGAAATTTCAAGCTCACTATCTGAGACCTACTATGTCTTAGAAGACATTAGCAAGCGTCTGGAAGCTATTATTGAGGACCTTGATTTTGACGGAAATCGTCTTATGCAGGTTGAGAATCGTTTGGACCTCCTTCATACCATCACCCGTAAGTATGGTGGGACTGTAGACGATGTCTTGCTTTATTTTGCCAAGATTACGGAAGAATACAATCTCTTGACAGGTAATAACCTTTCGTCTGAGGACATGGAAGCAGAGCTTAAAAAATTAGAAGTCAATCTTGTTAATTTGGCAGGTCAGCTTGCCTCTGCTCGTCATGACTTGGCTCAGCAGCTCGAGGCTGAGATTAAACAAGAACTGCAAGATCTTTATATGGAAAAAGCCCAGTTTCAGGTTCGTTTTAGCAAGGGCAAATTCAGTCGTGAGGGCAATGAAATGGTCGAATTTTACATTTCAACCAATCCTGGTGAAGACTTTAAACCCTTGGTCAAGGTTGCATCTGGCGGAGAATTGTCTCGCCTCATGCTAGCCATTAAGTCTGCCTTTTCTCGTAAAGAAGGCAAGACAAGTATTGTCTTTGATGAGGTGGATACGGGAGTTTCAGGCCGTGTAGCTCAGGCTATCGCGCAGAAGATTCACAAGATTGGCCAGCACGGTCAGGTACTAGCTATTTCCCATTTGCCACAAGTGATTGCGATTGCGGATTATCAATTCTTTATTGAGAAGATTAGTAATGACCATTCAACAGTTTCGACTGTTCGTCTCTTGACGGTTGAAGAGCGAGTAGAGGAAGTTGCTAAGATGTTAGCAGGTGATGATGTGACGGAAGCAGCCCTGACGCAAGCCAGAGAATTGTTGAGAAACAGGGAGAAATAAGATGACAGACTATTATGTAATTGGAGATGTTCACGGAAAAGCTGGGATGCTAGAAGACCTTCTCAAAACATGGGATGGTCAGACCCAGTTACTCTTTCTAGGGGATTTGATTGACCGTGGTGAAGATAGTCGCCGTGTCCTAGAGATAGTTAAGGACTTGGTCGATAATCAAGGGGCAATCTGTTTGTCAGGAAACCACGAGTATATGTTTTTGACTTGGCTCGATGACCCAGAAGAAAGCTATGACCATTATCGTCGCAATGGTGGAGATACAAGCATTAACTCTATCCTAGGTCGTCCCTTGGATGCACCAGTTGATGGAGTTGAGGATGCCAAGCGTGTTGCTACTGAAGCGGCAGACTTGGTCGAATTTATTCGTCAAATGCCATTTGTAGTAGAGACAGACAAGTATATCTTTGTACATGCGGGTATTGATTTGACATTGGATGACTGGCATGAAACTACAGATTACAAGAAAGTATGGCTTAGAAAACCATTCCACGAAGCCGAAAATCATACTGGAAAAACCATTGTCTTTGGTCACACACCAGTTTATGGTTTGCTGAAGCAAGAGCGTGGTACTGCTGAGCTTTGGACTACAGAAGATGGCAAGATTGGGATGGATGGAGGAGCTGTTTATGGTGGTGTCCTTCATGGGATTGTCTTTACAGACCAAGGAATGACAGAACACCACTTTATCGAAAATGACGGCTTTGTCGCTGAAGATTAGTACTCCTAGCAGGGTATGGTCTTGTCAAAATGTCAAAAACAATTTATAATAAATAGATACCCTGAAAGGAAGAGAATCATGAACTTAGAAGAATTGAAAAAACGACAGGAGAAGATCCGTAACTTCTCTATTATTGCCCATATTGACCACGGGAAATCAACTCTAGCAGACCGCATTTTGGAAAAGACAGAGACAGTATCCAGTCGTGAAATGCAAGCTCAACTTTTGGATAGTATGGATTTAGAGCGGGAACGTGGGATTACCATTAAGTTAAATGCCATCGAGCTGAATTATACTGCAAAAGATGGGGAAACTTATATTTTCCACTTGATTGACACGCCGGGACACGTAGACTTTACCTATGAAGTTTCGCGTTCGCTAGCTGCCTGTGAGGGGGCTATTTTGGTGGTAGATGCCGCTCAAGGGATTGAGGCTCAAACCCTTGCCAATGTTTATCTGGCCTTGGATAATGATTTGGAAATCATGCCAGTCATTAACAAAATTGACCTACCAGCTGCAGATCCTGAGCGCGTGCGTACGGAGATTGAAGATGTCATTGGTTTGGATGCCAGTGAAGCAGTTTTGGCTTCTGCTAAGGCTGGTATTGGTATAGAGGAAATCCTTGAGCAAATTGTAGAAAAAGTGCCAGCTCCAACAGGTGATGTGACGGCGCCACTTAAGGCTTTGATTTTCGACTCAGTTTATGATGCTTACCGTGGGGTTATTCTCCAAGTGCGTGTTATGGATGGGGTGGTTAAACCTGGCGATAAGATTCAGCTTATGAGCAATGGCAAGACTTTTGATGTTACGGAAGTCGGTATCTTTACACCCAAGGCAGTTGGTCGTGATTTCCTTGCGACTGGTGATGTTGGTTATATTGCGGCTTCTATCAAGACTGTTCAGGATACTCGTGTGGGTGATACCGTTACCTTGGCAACCAATCCTGCAGCAGAGCCATTACATGGTTACAAACAGATGAATCCTATGGTTTTTGCGGGTCTCTATCCTATCGAGTCAAACAAGTACAATGACCTACGTGAAGCCCTTGAAAAATTGCAGCTGAATGATGCTAGTCTCCAATTTGAACCAGAAACATCTCAGGCACTTGGATTTGGTTTCCGTTGTGGTTTCCTTGGACTTCTCCATATGGATGTTATCCAAGAACGTTTGGAACGTGAGTTTAATATCGACCTTATCATGACAGCTCCGTCTGTTATCTATAAAGTCAATCTGACCGACGGAGAGTCTATGGATGTGTCAAACCCATCTGAGTTCCCAGATCCTACCAAGATTGCGACCATTGAAGAGCCTTATGTTAAAGCGCAAATTATGGTACCACAGGAGTTTGTCGGGGCAGTAATGGAATTAGCTCAGCGTAAGCGTGGGGACTTTGTGACTATGGATTATATCGATGATAACCGTGTTAATGTCATCTATCAAATTCCACTTGCTGAAATCGTCTTTGACTTCTTTGATAAGCTTAAGTCTTCAACTCGTGGTTATGCAAGCTTTGACTACGAATTGTCAGAGTATCGTCCGTCTAAGCTGGTGAAAATGGATATCCTTCTCAATGGAGACAAGGTAGATGCCCTTAGCTTTATCGTTCACAAGGATTTTGCCTACGAACGTGGGAAACTCATCGTTGATAAACTCAAGAAAATCATCCCTCGCCAACAATTTGAAGTTCCAATCCAAGCAGCTATTGGACACAAGATTGTCGCTCGTACTGACATCAAGGCCCTTCGTAAAAACGTACTTGCTAAATGTTATGGTGGTGACGTTTCTCGTAAGCGTAAACTCCTTGAAAAACAAAAAGCTGGTAAGAAGCGTATGAAAGCCATCGGATCAGTAGAAGTCCCACAAGAAGCCTTCCTCAGCGTCTTGAGCATGGATGAAGAATAAGTTATCAGAAATGCCTTTCCTTCTTCACAGGAAATTTATATCAGAATCAATAGTAAAGCAGGCTTTAATGGTCTGCTTTTTTAGTTTTCATACTCTTTGAAAATCTCTTCAAACCATGTCAGCGTCGCCTTACCGTAGATATGATCACTGACTTCGTCAGTCTTATCTACAACCTCAAAACTGTGTTTTGAGCAACCTGCGGCTAGCTTCCTAGTTTGCTCTAATATTAGAACATAAAAAATGCTTGGAGTATTTGTTTGTGTGTTTATTTTTATATAACAAACTATAAACACAACAAAAATATAAAAAAAGAGACAAAAATCAACAGAAAACTATTGACAACGATTTCATATAGTGTTATACTTATGGCATAAAGTTAATGGAAAGAAGGGAAAACTTTATGGGATTAGATCATTTCTTTGACAAAAACCTTGTGTTTTGCTTAGAAGCGAATAATCAAGAACATCTCTTTGATCAGGTTGCAACTTTATTGGAAGAACGAGAAATCGTGACTCCAACCTATCGTGAAGCCTTGATCACGCGTGAAAAGTCATTTCCAACTGGCTTGGATATGGAATTTTTGGGTAAGGATTTGCCGAATGTGGCTATTCCTCACACAGATATTGTTCATAATTTAGCGGAGAAAGTTGTAGTGGTTCGATTAGAGAAACCGGTGACTTTCCACAATATGATTGCGCCGGATAAGGAAGTAGAAGTATCCTTGCTCTTCTTTATCATCAATAACTCGAGTTCAAGTCAAACGAACATTCTTGCTCAGTTGATGGACTTCTTCACAGGAAATGGTCATCTTGAAGACCTATCAAAGATTTCTGAACCAGAAGCCCTCTATGCTTATATAGCTGAAGCAATCGCTTAATCTTGTCTATTAAAAATATTAAATCGGAGGAGATCCATATGATTAAAATTCTTGCTGCCTGCGGTGCAGGTGTTAACTCAAGCCACCAAATTAAAAGTGCTCTTGAAGAAGAACTTTCAAACCGTGGTTACGATGTTCACTGTGATGCAGTCATGGTCAAAGATGTTAACGAAGACCTTATCAAAGGTTATGACATCTTCACACCAATTGCTGCGACAGACCTTGGTTTTGACCCAGGTATTCCAGTTATCGAAGCTGGACCAATCCTATTCCGTATCCCAGCTATGAGTGCTCCAGTATTTGACAATATTGAAGCAGCTATCAAAGAACACGGATTAAGCTAATTCTAATTTGTTAACATTCATATAACATAAAAAGGGAGGAACTGTTATGGATGCAATCTTTGACCTAATCAAAAAGGTTTTCACGCCCGTCTTAGATATGGGTGGTCCTGTCATCATGTTGATCATTTTGACAGTATTGGCTTTACTTTTTGGAGTGAAATTCTCCAAAGCGCTTGAAGGTGGTATCAAACTTGCCATCGCTCTTACAGGTATCGGTGCCATCATCGGTATGCTAAACACTGCTTTCTCAGCATCACTAGCAAAATTCGTTGAAAACACTGGTATCCAATTGAGTATCACTGACGTTGGTTGGGCACCACTTGCAACAATCACTTGGGGATCTGCTTGGACACTTTACTTCTTGCTCATCATGTTGATTGTCAACATAGTGATGCTTGCTATGAAGAAAACAGATACACTTGACGTCGATATCTTCGATATCTGGCACTTGTCTATCACAGGTCTTTTGATTAAATGGTATGCTGACAACAATGGTGTGAGTCAAGGGGTTTCACTCTTTATTGCTACAGCAGCTATCGTCCTTGTTGGTGTGTTGAAAATTATCAACTCTGACTTGATGAAACCTACATTTGATGACCTTCTTAACGCTCCAAGTTCATCACCAATGACATCAACTCACATGAACTACATGATGAACCCAGTTATCATGGTTTTGGATAAGATTTTTGAAAAATTCTTCCCAGGTCTTGATAAATACGACTTTGACGCCGCAAAATTGAATAAGAAAATCGGTTTCTGGGGTTCTAAATTCTTTATCGGTTTCATCCTTGGTATTGTTATCGGTATTATGGGAACTCCACATCCAATTGCAGGGGTTGAAGATGCAGATAAATGGCGTCTTGTTATCAGAGGATGGTTGTCTCTTGGTTTGACTGCCGGTGTATCTTTGGAACTCTTCTCACTTATCGGTTCATGGTTCATCGCAGCCGTAGAACCACTATCACAAGGTATTACAAACGTTGCTACTAAACGTCTTCAAGGACGTAAATTTAACATCGGTCTTGACTGGCCTTTCATCGCTGGTCGTGCTGAAATCTGGGCTTGTGCTAACGTACTTGCACCAATCATGTTGGTTGAAGCTGTGCTTCTTTCAAAAGTCGGAAATGGTATCTTGCCACTTGCAGGTATCATCGCTATGGGTGTTACTCCAGCTCTCTTGGTTGTAACACGTGGTAAATTGCTCCGTATGATTATCTTTGGAACACTCTTGTTGCCACTCTTCCTTCTTTCAGGTACACTTATCGCACCATTTGCAACAGAACTTGCTAAAGGTGTAGGTGCCTTCCCAGCAGGTGTGAGTGAAACTCAATTGATCACTCACTCAACTCTTGAAGGACCAATCGAAAAACTTCTTGGTTGGACAATTGGTAACACTACAACAGGTGATATCAAAGCAATCCTTGGTGCAGTAGTCTTCCTGGTATTCTATATCGGTATCTTTGCTTGGTACAGAAAACAAATGATCAAACGTAACGAAGAGTACGCAGCAAAAGCAAAATAATGCGCTCCTATAAAATGTAAGCTCAATGAAAATCAAAGAGCAAACTAGGAAGCTAGCCGCAGGCTGTACTAAAGTACGGCAAGGCGACGCTGACGAAGTTTGAATTGGATTTTCGCAGAGTGTAAATTGTTGAAACTAGGTTGTCATACCGTTTAGGAGTGACAGCCTAGTTTTTTATAAACTATTAAGAAATCGGAGAAAATAATGGTAATTGAATTAAAATCAGAACAATTAAGAGTTGAATTTAACAGTTTTGGTGGGGCTCTTTCTTCTATGAAAGATGCTGAGGGAGTTGAGTATTTGTGGCAAGGGGATGCTACTTATTGGAGTGGACAAGCTCCTGTTCTCTTCCCCATTTGTGGTTCATTGAGAGATGATACAGCCGTCTATATAGATGATAATGGACAAGAAATCCAAGGAATCATCCCTCGTCATGGTTTGGTTCGTAAGAAAGAATTTGAATTAGTTGAACAGACAGACAAGAGTGTAACTTTTGCAATTGAAGACGATGAGAATAGCTATCAAAACTATCCTTATCATTTCCGCCTAGAAATCACTTATAGCCTTACTGGCAAGACAGTACGGACTCAATACAAAATATTTAATAAAGAAACTAGCAAGGTCATGCCTTACTTTATTGGTGGACATCCAGGATTTAATTGTCCTCTACTGGATGATGAAGTCTATGAAGATTACTATTTAGAGTTTGAGAAAGAAGAGACTTGCTCTGTTCCACGTCCTTTCCCAGACACGGGTATGCTGGATTTTCATGATAGAAGTCCATGGCTAGAGGGTCAAAAAGAATTAGATCTAAGCTATGATCTTTTCAGCACAGATGCAGTGACTTTGGATGAATTGCAATCTCGAACAATTGCCCTTCGTTCTCGTAAACATGATAAGGGATTGAAAGTGCACTTTGCAGAGTTTCCAAACCTCATCATCTGGTCAACTTTGAACAAGGGGCCTTTCATTGCCTTTGAGCCATGGTCTGGCTTGTCAACATCCCTTGAAGAAGGAGATCATTTAGAAGATAAGAAGAATGTTCGTCTCTTAGAAGCCAATCAGGTTGAAGAAATAGGGTTTGAGATAGAAGTTTTATAAAAAAGTAAAAAATAAATAACAAAAACAAACACAAACTGTTGACTTTTTCAAACAATAGTAGTATATTATGTTTGTGAGGACTAATTGACTGTTTTTTAAAGACAGCCAATACACTGCTGGAATCCAGCATAGAAAAAATAAAAAGGAGTATACAATATGTCTATTGTTATCGGTGCAGATGCTGCAGGTTTGAGATTGAAAGAAGTTGTGAAAGACTTCTTAGAAAAAGAAAACTTCCACGTTGTGGATGTTACAGCTGAAGGTCAAGACTTTGTTGATGTGACTCTCGCTGTTGCTGCAGAAGTAAACAAAGAAGAACAAAACCTTGGTATCGTAATTGATGCCTATGGAGCTGGTCCATTTATGGTCGCAACAAAAATCAAAGGAATGGTTGCTGCAGAAGTATCTGACGAACGTTCAGCTTATATGACTCGTGGCCACAACAACTCACGTATGATCACTATGGGTGCACAACTTGTTGGTGATGAATTGGCTAAAAACATCGCTAAAGGATTTGTTAACGGTAAATACGATGGTGGACGTCACCAAATTCGTGTTGATATGTTGAACAAAATGTGCTAATTAGATTACAGTAAGAAAGGTAAGTTAAAAATGAGAATTGCAATTGGATGTGACCACATCGTAACAGATGAAAAAATGGCGGTTTCAGAATTTTTGAAATCAAAAGGATATGAAGTCATTGACTTTGGTACATATGACCATACACGTACTCACTACCCAATCTTTGGTAAAAAAGTAGGGGAAGCTGTAACTAGCGGTCAAGCTGATCTTGGAGTATGTATCTGTGGTACTGGTGTTGGTATCAACAACGCTGTAAATAAAGTTCCTGGTGTTCGTTCTGCCTTGGTTCGTGATATGACAACAGCCCTTTATGCTAAAGAACAATTGAACGCCAACGTTATCGGTTTTGGTGGTAAGATTACTGGTGAATTGCTCATGTGTGATATTATTGAAGCTTTCATCCATGCTGAATACAAACCATCTGAAGAAAACAAGAAATTGATTGCGAAAATTGAACACGTTGAAAGTCACAATGCACATCAAGCTGACGCAAACTTCTTCACGGAATTCCTTGAAAAATGGGATCGCGGAGAATACCACGACTAAGAGGTAACCTATGATTTTAACAGTCACAATGAACCCATCCATTGATATTTCCTATCCCTTGGATGAGTTGAAGATTGATACTGTCAATCGTGTGGTGGATGTAACCAAAACGGCTGGTGGTAAGGGACTCAATGTTACCCGCGTACTTTCAGAATTTGGGGATTCTGTTCTTGCTACTGGTTTAGTGGGTGGCAAACTTGGTGAGTTTTTGGTTGAACATATCGATGATCAAGTAAAGAAAGATTTCTTCTCAATTCAGGGAGAAACTCGGAACTGTATTGCTATTCTCCACGGTGACAACCAAACAGAAGTTCTTGAAAAAGGTCCTGAAGTATTGGAACAGGAAGAAAAAGGCTTTTTGGATCATTTCAAAAAACTCTTGGACTCAGTTGAAGTAGTAGCTATCTCAGGTAGTCTGCCAGCTGGCGTTCCAGTTGATTACTATGCGAGCTTGGTAGAACTTGCTAATCAAGCTGGCAAGTCTGTTGTCTTGGACTGCTCTGGTGCAGCACTTCAAGCGGTTCTTGAATCACCACATAAACCAACAGTCATCAAACCAAATAATGAGGAATTGTCTCAGCTTCTTGGAAGAGAAGTTTCTGAGGATTTGGATGAATTAAAAGAAGTCCTTCAAGAACCTTTGTTTGCAGGTATTGAATGGATTATCGTTTCACTTGGTGCTAACGGTGCTTTTGCCAAACATGGTAACACTTTCTACAAGGTAGATATTCCTAGAATTCAGGTAGTAAATCCTGTTGGATCTGGAGACTCTACTGTGGCAGGAATTTCTTCAGGACTTCTTCACAAAGAATCGGATGCAGAATTACTCATCAAGGCAAATGTCCTTGGTATGCTCAATGCTCAAGAAAAAATGACTGGTCATGTCAACATGGCCAACTATCAAGCTCTATATGATCAATTAATAGTAAAAGAGGTATAAAATGGCTTTAACAGAACAAAAACGTGCACGCTTAGAAAAACTTTCTGATGAAAATGGTATCATCTCAGCTCTTGCATTTGACCAACGTGGTGCGTTGAAACGCCTCATGGCTCAACACCAAACAGAAGAACCAACTGTAGCTCAAATGGAAGAACTTAAAGTTTTGGTAGCAGATGAATTGACTAAATACGCTTCATCTATGCTTCTTGACCCTGAATATGGACTTCCAGCGACTAAAGCTCTTGATGAAAAAGCTGGTCTTCTCCTTGCTTATGAAAAAACAGGTTATGACACAACAAGTACAAAACGTTTGCCAGACTGCTTGGATGTTTGGTCTGCAAAACGTATTAAAGAAGAAGGTGCAGATGCAGTTAAATTCTTGCTTTACTATGACGTAGATAGCTCAGACGAACTCAACCAAGAAAAACAAGCTTATATCGAACGTATCGGTTCTGAATGTGTGGCTGAAGATATCCCATTCTTCCTTGAAATCCTTGCTTACGATGAAAACATTGCTGATGCAGGTTCTGTAGAATACGCTAAAGTAAAACCACACAAAGTTATCGGTGCTATGAAAGTCTTCTCAGACCCACGCTTTAACATTGATGTCTTGAAAGTTGAAGTTCCTGTTAACATTAAATATGTTGAAGGCTTCGCTGAAGGTGAAGTAGTTTATACACGTGAAGAAGCAGCAGCCTTCTTCAAAGCACAAGATGAAGCAACTAACTTGCCATACATCTATTTGAGTGCTGGTGTATCAGCTAAACTCTTCCAAGATACTCTTGTATTTGCCCATGAATCAGGTGCAAACTTTAACGGAGTTCTTTGTGGCCGTGCAACATGGGCTGGATCAGTTGAAGCTTACATCAAAGATGGTGAAGCAGCAGCTCGCGAATGGCTTCGCACAACTGGATTTGAAAATATTGACGAACTCAACAAAGTTCTTCAAACAACAGCGACTTCATGGAAAGAACGCGTGTAAGAAAGTCCTCCTAGGTTAGGAACATGAATCTAAAAATTTTTAAAAAAAGTTGTATGTAAAGGTTTACAAAATAACTTACTTGTGCTATACTTAAATCACAAGTTAATACAAGGTGAGTGTTACTAAGTAATATTAGGCATGATCACAGGTGAATTAGAAATCGGCTGATTTTCTAGTTCATTTGTGGTCATTTTTTATACTCATATACCTTTAAAATATAAAAGGAGGTTGACATGTATCGAATTCTAAATCCAATGAATCACAATGTCTCGCTTGTCAGAAATGATAAGGGAGAAGAAGTGATTGTGATTGGTAAGGGGATTGCATTTGGAAAGAAGAAGGGAGATTTGATTGCTGAAAATCAGGTTGAGAAAATCTTTCGGATGAAGACCGAAGAGTCCAGAGAAAACTTTATGGCTCTCCTCAAAGATGTTCCGCTTGATTTTATCACAGTGACTTATGAAATCATTGATAAGCTATCAAAGAAATATCACTATCCGATTCAAGAGTATCTCTATGTAACCTTGACAGATCATATTTACTGTTCTTATCAAGCTCTAGCACAAGGAAGGTACAAGGATAGCAATCTGCCAGATATTTCCGCCAAGTATCCTGTCGCTTTTCAAATCGCAAATGAAGCATTTGGAATTTATCGTCAAAAACTGACAGATAATTTTCCTGAGGACGAAATTATTCGGATTGCTTATCATTTCATCAATGCCGAAGGTGAAAATGAAGTGGAACTTGTGGAGTCGATTGATAAGAGGAAAGAAATTCTCAGGAATGTTGAAGAAGTTTTAAAGGACTATGCAATTCAACGAACCAAAGAGAATACCCATTTCTATGATCGATTTATGATCCATTTGAATTATTTCTTGGATTATTTAGACAGATCTAGAGATGATAACCAATCACTTCTTGATATGGAAGACCATATCAAGCAATCCTATCCAAAAGCGTTCGAGATTGGCTCCAAGATCTATGATGTGATTACGCAACATACAGGTCTTGATTTGTATAAAAGTGAACGAGTTTATCTAGTTCTACATATCCAACGTTTATTGTCATAAAAATTTAATTAAAACTATATAAGGAGAATTCTATCATGAATAGAGAAGAAGTAACATTGTTAGGTTTTGAAATCGTAGCCTATGCTGGCGACGCTCGTTCAAAACTATTGGAAGCCTTGAAGGCTGCTGAAGCTGGTGATTTTGAAAAAGCGGACGCTCTGGTAGAGGAAGCTGGCAGCTGTATCGCTGAGGCTCACCACGCGCAAACAAGTCTATTGACTAAGGAAGCTTCTGGTGAGGATTTAGCCTATAGTGTGACCATGATGCATGGCCAAGACCACTTGATGACAACTATCTTGTTAAAAGATTTGATGCACCACTTAATCGAACTCTATAAGAGAGGAGTTAAATAATGAATAAACTAATTGCATTTATTGAGAAAGGAAAACCTTTCTTTGAGAAACTATCTCGTAATATCTATCTTCGTGCTATTCGTGATGGTTTCATTGCAGGTATGCCTGTTATTCTCTTCTCAAGTATTTTTATCTTGATTGCCTTTGTACCAAACTCATGGGGCTTTAAATGGTCTGATGAAGTTGTAGCTTTTCTGATGAAACCTTATAGCTATTCAATGGGGATTTTGGCTTTGTTGGTAGCTGGTACAACAGCTAAGTCATTGACCGACTCAGTCAACCGTAGCATGGAGAAAACCAATCAAATCAACTATATGTCAACATTGTTGGCAGCAATTGTTGGTTTGTTGATGTTGGCAGCTGATCCTATCGAAAATGGCCTAGCTACTGGATTCTTGGGGACAAAAGGTTTGCTTTCAGCCTTCCTTGCTGCCTTTGTTACCGTAGCAATCTATAAGGTTTGTGTTAAGAATAACGTCACTATTCGTATGCCTGACGAAGTTCCACCTAATATCTCACAAGTCTTTAAAGATGTGATTCCATTCACTCTCTCAGTGGTTTCACTTTATGCTCTTGATTTGCTAGCTCGTCATTTTGTTGGTTCTAGTGTGGCAGAATCAATCGGTAAATTCTTTGCTCCATTATTCTCTGCAGCTGATGGCTATCTAGGTATTACCATTATCTTTGGTGCCTTTGCCTTCTTCTGGTTTGTTGGGATTCATGGTCCATCTATCGTTGAACCAGCTATCGCAGCTATTACCTATGCAAATGCCGAAGTCAATTTGAACCTTCTCCAACAAGGTATGCACGCTGACAAGATTCTTACTTCTGGTACACAAATGTTTATCGTTACCATGGGTGGTACAGGTGCGACACTAGTTGTTCCATTCATGTTCATGTGGTTAACAAAATCTAAACGTAACCGTGCAATCGGACGTGCTTCAGTAGTTCCAACTTTCTTTGGTGTAAATGAACCAATCTTGTTTGGTGCACCGCTTGTATTGAACCCGATTTTCTTCATTCCATTTATTTTTGCTCCTATCGCAAACGTTTGGATCTTTAAATTCTTCATTGAAACTCTTGGAATGAATTCATTTACTGCTAATCTACCATGGACAACTCCAGCTCCACTAGGTCTAGTTCTTGGAACTAACTTCCAAGTTCTATCATTCATTCTTGCTGCCCTTCTAATCGTGGTTGACGTAGTCATTTACTATCCATTCCTTAAAGTCTATGATGAACAAATTCTTGAAGAAGAGCGTTCAGGTAAATCTAATGATGAATTGAAAGAAAAAGTTGCTGCAAACTTCAACACTGCAAAAGCAGATGCTATTCTTGAAAAAGCAGGTGTAGAAGCAGCTCAAAATACCATCACTGAAGAAACAAATGTCCTCGTTCTCTGTGCAGGTGGAGGGACAAGTGGTCTCCTTGCAAATGCTTTGAACAAGGCAGCAGCAGAGTACAATGTTCCTGTGAAAGCAGCAGCAGGTGGCTATGGTGCTCACCGTGAAATGTTGCCAGAGTTTGATCTAGTTATTCTTGCCCCTCAAGTTGCTTCAAACTTTGAAGACATGAAAGCAGAAACCGATAAACTCGGTATTAAACTTGCCAAGACAGAAGGCGCTCAATACATCAAATTAACCCGTGATGGAAAAGGTGCTCTTGCATTCGTACAAGCTCAATTCGATTAACTATAGGGACTGTGAAACAGTCTCCTCTCGTTACGGAAATCGCTATGGCGAATTTCCTAATCGCCTTGTTAATTCGTCGGTAAAAAGATATCGTTTTTACCTCCTCATGTCACAATTCGATTAAGGCTAGGAACTGTGAAATAGTCTCCTCTCGTTACGGAAATCACTATGGCGAATTTCCTAATCGCCTTGTTAATTCGTCGGTAAAAAGATATCGTTTTTACCTCCTCATGTCACAATTTGGTGACTCGGTACAAGAAGTGAGATGGAGAAGGATGGCTCACTGACTCCTCTCCTCTCACTTTTACTTTATTTAAATCAAGAAATAGGTGAAAAGTATGACAAAAACATTACCAAAAGACTTTATTTTCGGTGGCGCAACAGCTGCCTATCAAGCAGAAGGTGCTACGCATACTGATGGAAAAGGACCAGTTGCTTGGGATAAATATCTTGAAGATAACTACTGGTACACTGCAGAACCAGCCAGTGATTTTTACAATCGATACCCAGTTGACCTTAAGCTAGCAGAAGAGTATGGTGTCAATGGTATCCGTATTTCAATCGCTTGGTCACGTATCTTTCCAACTGGTTATGGGAAGGTTAATGACAAGGGGGTTGAGTTCTATCATAATCTATTTGCAGAGTGCCACAAACGTCATGTTGAGCCCTTTGTAACTCTTCATCACTTTGATACGCCAGAAGCTCTACATTCAAATGGAGACTTCTTAAACCGTGAAAATATTGAACACTTTGTAGACTACGCAGCTTTCTGTTTTGAAGAATTTCCAGAAGTAAACTATTGGACAACCTTTAATGAAATTGGGCCAATCGGTGATGGTCAATACTTGGTTGGGAAATTCCCTCCAGGTATTCAGTACGACCTTGCCAAAGTTTTCCAATCGCACCACAATATGATGGTTTCTCATGCACGCGCTGTGAAACTATATAAAGATAAAGGCTATAAAGGTGAAATTGGTGTTGTTCACGCTCTGCCAACCAAGTATCCTTTGGATCCTAAAAATCCAGCAGATGTTCGTGCAGCTGAGTTGGAAGATATTATTCACAATAAATTTATCTTGGATGCAACTTATCTAGGTCGCTATTCAGCTGAAACCATGGAAGGTGTCAACCATATTTTATCAGCCAATGGTGGAAAGCTTGACTTGCGTGACGAAGATTTCGAAGTATTAGAAGCCGCAAAAGACTTGAATGACTTCCTAGGAATCAACTACTATATGAGTGACTGGATGGAAGCCTTTGATGGAGAGACTGAAATCATCCATAACGGTAAGGGTGAAAAAGGAAGCTCTAAGTACCAAATCAAAGGTGTTGGTCGTCGTGTAGCTCCGGATTATGTGCCACGTACGGACTGGGATTGGATTATCTACCCTCAAGGTTTGTATGACCAAATCATGCGCGTGAAGAAAGATTATCCCAACTACAAGAAGATTTACATCACTGAAAATGGTCTTGGATATAAAGATGAGTTTGTAGACAATACTGTTTATGATGATGGCCGTATTGATTACGTGAAACAACACTTGGAAGTCTTATCTGATGCGATTGCAGATGGAGCGAATGTAAAAGGTTACTTCATCTGGTCATTGATGGACGTCTTCTCATGGTCAAACGGTTATGAAAAACGTTACGGTCTCTTCTATGTAGACTTTGAAACGCAAGAACGTTATCCGAAGAAATCAGCTCACTGGTACAAGAAAGTAGCGGAAACTCAAGTGATTGAGTAGTAGAATGAGTCATTAGATATAGAATTTTAGTGAGGCAAAAAGATGTTCAAAGATTTTATCCAATCTATTTATGAAAAAGTTTATATTATCAATTTCGAAAAATGCTCTCAAATACCGTGTTTGACGAATGAAGAATTAAAAAGTCTTGGAAAATGGTATGTCTCGACCGGTAAAGAATGGATTTGTCATTCAGATTATGAGCTGGAAGAATTTAAAAATATCTTTTTAAATTTTATCAATCCTGAAGAATGGGATACTATCTCCTTTGATTCAGATTTTATGCCGTTTCAACAATCGTAACCAATTTCCAAAAAAGTTAAATCTTATATCTAGTACTCTGCAAAACTCTTATCTAATCACGTTGCTTATACTCAATGAAAATCAAAGAGCAACTTTAAACTAGAAAGCAAGTCGCAGATTTCTCAATGCATAGCTTTGAGGTTGCAGATAAAGCAATTGGGCAAAAGTCTTTAACGCAGAAAAACGCATAATATCAGGTGTTGAAAAACCTTGATACTATGCGTTTTATTGTGGGAAGATTTACTTCTGAAATTGAGTTGTTACCCAGAATCTTTCAGTTTATTAAGGCTTGATGACTTTAGTAAGTTTAGATAGCTCAAAAAGGATTGAATCACTTAGTTTAGAATCTGAAACAATAGTATCAAGATTTGATACATTATAAAAAGTATAAAAATCAAACTTATTGAACTTACTATGATCTGCGAGTAAATATTTTTTATTAGAATTATTTAAAGCGATGCGTTGAGCCTCTCCCTCTTCCTCGCTAAAAGTAGCTAGAGCTCCGTTTTGAATACCATTACAGCTAACGAAAGCTTTAGAAAATTGGAGATTAGAGAGATTTTGTAGGGTCAATGTGCCAACAAAAGCACCTGTAATATCGCGATAATTTCCACCTATCAAAATCAAATCTGTTAATTTTCGTTCGCTTAAAATCAGAAAAACAGGTAGACTGTTGGTCACGACGCGGATATTGTCAATAGGCAACTCACGTGCAAAAAATTCTAATGTTGTTCCTGGTCCAATAAAAATAGTTTCTCTTTCTTCTACTAGACTGCCTGCAAAACGGGCTATTTCTTGTTTTTCTGCCGTTTGGAGGGCTTGTTTTTCAATATTTGATCGCTCATTAGTCAAAAGGGAGTTGGTTCGAAGTTTTTCAGCTCCACCGTGCACACGAATCAGCAAATCTTTATCAGCTAATTCCTGTAAATAGCGCCTTGCAGTCATATCTGAAACGGCTATTTCGTCCATAATCTGCTTAACCGTTATGGTTCCTTTACTATTTACTATCTCTAAAATTTTGGTTAATTTTTCTTGTTTGAGCATACTATCACCTCGTTTCCTACTACTATCTTACCATAAACTGGCTCATCATTCAAATACAAAAACAACAAAATAAAACAAAAACAAAAATATCGAAGTTTGTTTTCAAAACTTTCGATATTTTTGTTGGGTTATAACTTTGTTGTTTCTAGTTTACTTTTTGATGGTTAAGAGTGGTGGAGTATTAGTCCAAACCGTAGTTGTAGTCATCATCTTGCATGGCTTCAACTTCACCAAGGAGGTAACCATTTCCGACTTGAGAGAAGAAGTCGTGGTTGGAAGTTCCTGTTGAAATACCGTTCATAACGATTGGATTGACATCATCTGCTGAGTCTGGGAAAAGAGGATCTTGCCCTAGATTCATGAGAGCCTTGTTAGCATTGTAGCGAAGGAAGGTTTTGACTTCTTCCGTCCAACCAACACCGTCATAGAGGCTTTCTGTGTAGCCTTCTTCATTTTCATAAAGAGTATAGAGCAGGTCGTACATCCATTCTTTGAGTTTTTCTTGCTCTTCTTCAGGCAATTCATTGAAACCGAGTTGGAATTTATAACCAATGTAGGTTCCGTGAACAGACTCATCACGAATAATTAATTTGATGATTTCCGCAACGTTGGCTAGTTTGTTGTTACCAAGATAGTAGAGGGGAGTGAAGAAACCAGAGTAGAAGAGGAAGGTTTCAAGGAAGACACTGGCAACTTTCTTTTCAAGTGGGCTACCGTTTAGGTAGATTTCGTTGACAATCTCAGCCTTCTTTTGCAGATAAGGATTGGTATTGGTCCATTCGAAAATTTCTTCAATCTCAGCCTTAGTATTTAAGGTAGAAAAGATTGAAGAGTAAGATTTAGCATGGACAGATTCCATAAATTGGATGTTATTGAAAACAGCTTCTTCATGTGGTGTACGGATGTCTGCGCGAAGGGCTTGAACCCCCGTTTCAGATTGCATGGTATCAAGAAGGGTTAAACCACCAAAAACTTTTCCGACCAAATCTTTCTCTTTGTTAGATAGTTTTCTCCAGTCATCCAAGTCATTTGACAAGGGAATACGTGTATCGAGCCAGAATTGCTCCGTCAACTTTTCCCAAGTTGATTTGTCGATGACATCTTCGATGGCATTCCAGTTAATGGCTTTGTAGTAAGTTTCCATTTGAAATCTCTTTCTGTATTTAGTATTGTGATTTCACAATTACCTCTATTTTATCATAAATCTAGAGGAGTATCGTACAAAAAGTCGGAAGACCGACTTTTTGTTTTTCCATAGTATAGATGCTTATTCCTGTTTAGTTTAGCAGGGTGAATAAAGACTAATCTGAGAAGATGTAGTTTCCTCAAGCAAAGATTAAATCACACAGCTTTCACATTGGTTGGCACCGACTTCTCCACCATCATCTGTAAAGGTACGGACGTAGTAGATAGACTTGATACCCTTGTTAAAGGCATAGTTACGAAGGATAGACAAGTCACGTGTCGTTTGTTTATTTTCCTTCTTCCATTCGTAAAGACCTTTTGGAATGTCACTACGCATAAAGAGGGTGAGTGAAAGTCCTTGGTCCACGTGCTCAGTTGCAGCAGCATAGACATCAATCACTTTACGCATATCCATGTCGTAGGCAGAAGTGTAGTAAGGAATGGTTTCTGTTGACAAGCCAGCAGCAGGATAGTAGATTTTACCGATTTTCTTTTCTTGACGTTCTTCGATACGTTGTGTAATCGGGTGGATAGAAGCAGAAACGTCATTGATGTAACTGATCGAACCATTTGGAGCTACAGCAAGACGGTTTTGGTGGTAAAGACCATCTGCTTGAATCTTGTCGCGAAGTTCAGCCCAATCAGCAGCACTAGGAATAAAGACATCTTTGAAAAGTTCTTTAACACGGTCTGATTTTGGAACAAACTCGCCAGTCACATACTTGTCAAAGTAGCTTCCCTTAGCATAGTCTGATTTTTCAAAGTTGTGGAAGGTGATACCACGTTCACGCGCAATATTGTTTGACTCAACTAAAGTCCAGTAGTTCATAAGCATAAAGTAGATGCTAGTAAACTCAACAGACTCAGGCGATCCATATTCAATCAATTGTTGGGCAAGGTAGCTGTGAAGTCCCATGGCACCAAGACCAAAGGTATGAGCTTGGCTATTTCCGTGGTCGATGGTAGGAACAGCTACGATGTGTGAACTATCTGTAACGAAAGTAAGGGCACGAACCATAGCACGGATAGAACGACCAAAATCAGGTGAAGTCATCATGTTGACCACGTTGGTTGAACCAAGGTTACATGAAACGTCCGTTCCCATTTGAAGGAATTCTTGAGCATCGTTGATCAAGCTTGGTTCTTGAACTTGAAGAATCTCAGAACACAAGTTACTCATGATAATTTTACCATCAACAGGGTTTGCACGGTTAGCCGTATCAATGTTGACGACATAAGGATAGCCAGACTCTTGTTGCAATTTAGAGATTTCAGTTTCCAAATCACGCGCCTTGATTTTTGTCTTGCGAATATTTGGATTTGCGACCAATTCATCGTATTTTTCAGTGATGTCAATGTAGTTGAATGGCACACCGTATTCTTTTTCTACAGAGTAAGGGCTGAAGAGGTACATTTCTTCATTTTTACGAGCCAATTCGTAGAATTTATCTGGCACCACAACACCAAGTGAAAGGGTCTTAACACGAACTTTTTCATCGGCGTTTTCTTTCTTAGTTGAAAGGAAGGCGATAATATCTGGGTGGAAGACGTTGAGGTAGACAACACCAGCACCTTGACGTTGACCCAATTGGTTTGAGTAAGAGAAACTGTCTTCGAAGAGTTTCATAACTGGCACAACCCCAGAGGCTGCTCCTTCATACCCTTTAATAGGAGCTCCAGCTTCACGAAGGTTGCTGAGGGTAATTCCCACACCACCACCGATACGTGAAAGTTGAAGTGCTGAGTTGATAGAACGTCCGATAGAGTTCATATCATCAGTTACTTGGATTAGGAAGCAAGATACTAACTCCCCACGGCGAGCACGACCTGCGTTCAAAAAGGAAGGAGTAGCTGGTTGGTAGCGTTGGTGGATGATTTCATTGGCAATATCGATTGCAACAGCTTCATCACCATCAGCGAAATAAAGGGCGTTAAAGAAGACACGGTCTTCCATACTTTCAAGGTAATATTCACCGTCGTTAGTTTTCAAAGCATATTGATTGTAAAACTTATAAGCTGCCATGAATGACTTGAATTGGAAGTTTTGGTCTTTGATAAATTGAGCCAATTCTTCCAAGAACTCTGGACGGTATTTCTTGATAAAGGCTGTTTCGATGTAGTTGTGTTCAATGAGGTAGTTGATTTTATCCTTGATTGAATCAAAAACCATAGTGTTTGGAACGACATTTTCTTTAAAGAAGGCATCCAAGGCTTCCTTATCTTTATGAAGCATGATTTGTCCATTGACAGGACGGTTGATTTCGTTATTGAGACGGAAGTAAGTCACGTCTTCAAGATGTTTTAATCCCATAAAATTTCCCTTATCTAATTACAAAAGAAAGGCCTCTAAGTTGGCCCTAGAAGCAGTCTCTTCTGGATGATGTACTAAGATTATGCTAATTGTTTCAGTTTTCCTGGTTGGAAACCTGAAAAGACTTCAGTTGGTGTTTGAATAATAGGAGCTGCGCTAAAACCGAGTTCTTTGACTTGATCGATGTACTCAGGCTGCTCATCAAGATTGATTTCTTTATATTCAACGTTATTACTGTCCAAGAAACGCTTGGTCATTTTACATTGGACACAATTGTTTTTAGAATAAACGGTTACCATTGTGTAACTCCTCTTTAAAATTTAATTCTATCCTAGTATATCAGAAAATAAAATTTTGTCAATGATTTGAACTAAATATAGTGGTCTATTTTTCTAGTCAAGCTCACAAAACACAATATATAGTGTTTGTTTTATAAAACAGCAATGATTATCCTATAAATCGTTTTTAAAGAAACTATATCCTGTGTTTTGTTATCTAGGATAGAAGATTTTCAGCAAGTTATCTGAAAGGAAATTGAAGGAAAATCCAGAAAATGCTTGAAAAAAATCCTAGAAGATGGTATAATACCAAATTGTAAGGGTTATCACATATAACTCAAAAAAGAAAGAACAAAAGGAGAGTCAAACTATGGCTTCTAAAGATTTCCACGTAGTGGCAGAAACAGGTATTCACGCACGTCCAGCAACATTGTTGGTACAAACTGCTAGCAAATTTGCTTCAGATATCACTCTTGAGTACAAAGGTAAATCAGTTAACCTTAAATCAATTATGGGTGTTATGAGTCTTGGTGTTGGCCAAGGTGCTGACGTAACTATCTCAGCTGAAGGTGCAGATGCAGATGACGCTATCGCTGCAATCTCAGAAACAATGGAAAAAGAAGGATTGGCATAAGGGAAATGACAGAAATGCTTAAAGGAATCGCAGCATCTGACGGTGTTGCAGTTGCAAAAGCATATCTACTCGTTCAACCGGATTTGTCATTCGAGACTATTTCAGTCGAAGATACAAACGCAGAAGAGGCTCGTTTGGATGTTGCTCTTGAAGCTTCTCAAAACGAGCTTTCTCTTATCCGCGAGAAAGCTGTAGGTACGCTTGGTGAAGAAGCGGCTCAAGTTTTTGACGCTCATTTGATGGTTCTTTCTGACCCAGAATTGATTGGTCAGATTAAAGAAACAATTCGTGCTAAGAAAGTCAACGCAGAAGCAGGTCTTAAAGAAGTGACTGACATGTTCATCACTATCTTTGAAGGTATGGAAGACAACCCATACATGCAAGAACGTGCAGCGGATATCCGCGACGTGACAAAACGTGTCTTGGCAAATCTTCTTGGTAAGAAATTGCCAAACCCAGCTTCTATCAATGAAGAAGTAATTGTGATTGCGCATGACTTGACACCATCTGATACAGCTCAATTGGACAAAAACTTTGTAAAAGCTTTTGTAACAAACATTGGTGGACGTACAAGCCACTCAGCTATCATGGCACGTACACTTGAAATTGCAGCTGTATTGGGAACAAATAACATCACTGAAATCGTCAAAGACGGTGATATCCTTGCCGTTAACGGAATTACTGGTGAAGTGATTATCAACCCAACAGATGAACAAGCGGCAGAATTTAAAGCAGCTGGTGAAGCTTATGCTAAACAAAAAGCTGAATGGGCACTTTTGAAAGATGCTCAAACAGTGACTGCTGACGGTAAACACTTCGAGTTGGCAGCTAACATCGGTACTCCAAAAGACGTTGAAGGTGTTAACAACAACGGTGCAGAAGCTGTTGGACTTTACCGTACAGAATTCTTGTACATGGATTCTCAAGACTTCCCAACTGAAGATGAGCAGTATGAAGCATACAAGGCTGTTCTTGAGGGAATGAATGGTAAACCAGTCGTTGTTCGTACAATGGATATCGGTGGAGATAAGGAACTTCCTTACTTCGATATGCCACATGAAATGAACCCATTCCTTGGATTCCGCGCCCTTCGTATCTCTATTTCTGAAACTGGAGATGCAATGTTCCGTACACAGATCCGTGCCCTTCTTCGTGCTTCTATTCATGGTCAATTGCGTATCATGTTCCCAATGGTTGCCCTTTTGAAAGAATTTCGTGCAGCTAAAGCAGTTTATGAAGAAGAAAAATCAAACCTTCTTGCTGAAGGAGTTGCAGTGGCGGATGATATCCAAGTTGGTATCATGATTGAAATCCCTGCAGCAGCGATGCTTGCAGACCAATTTGCTAAAGAAGTAGACTTCTTCTCAATTGGTACAAACGACTTGATCCAATATACAATGGCAGCAGACCGTATGAATGAGCAAGTTTCATACCTTTACCAACCATATAACCCATCAATCCTTCGCTTGATCAACAACGTTATCAAGGCAGCTCACGCTGAAGGTAAATGGGCTGGTATGTGTGGTGAGATGGCTGGTGACCAAAAAGCTGTTCCACTTCTTGTCGGAATGGGCTTGGATGAGTTCTCTATGTCAGCAACATCTGTCCTTCGTACACGTAGCTTGATGAAGAAATTGGATACTGCTAAGATGGAAGAGTACGCTAACCGTGCCCTTACAGAGTGTTCAACAATGGAAGAAGTTCTTGAACTTCAAAAAGAATACGTTAATTTCGATTAATGTCATTAACCTTGTAACCTAGTTGCAAGGTTTTTTGACGCATTTTGGGAAAGTATAGTCTAATAAACTCCACTTTTCAATGAGTCAGAGGCATGATATAATAGGGTAAACAAATAGAATAAGAGAGAAACCATGTCTAAAGAAATTGATATTGAGTATTACCATCAGCTAGCCTTGCAAAAGCAGAAGGAGCATCGAAAAGTTTTAGCCAATCTAAAGAAAAAACCTCCTAAAAACCTAGACAAGATTGCCCAGCAGATTCACCAAGAAGTCTTTGCGGAGATTGATTGTACTGCATGTGCTAACTGTTGTAAGACTTTGGGGCCTGACTTTAAAGAAGCGGATATTACACGAATCGCCAAGTATTTTAAAATGAAATTACCTGCTTTTGAAGCAGAGTTTTTGCAAGTAGATGAAGATGGGGACAAGGTTTTTAAATCCATGCCTTGCCCATTTTTAGGAGGAGATAATCTCTGTTCTATCTATGATGTTCGTCCAAAGGCCTGTCGTGAATTTCCCCATACGGACCGTAAAAAGATCCATCAAATCAACCATCTGACGATTAAGAATACCTTGACCTGTCCAGCGGCCTATCTCTTTGTGGAGAAATTAAAGGATAAGTTGTAGAGATTTATTATAAAGATACTGTTCTAACTCTGTAGAAATCATTTCTATGGAGTTTTCTCTTTATGGTCTATTTTTGAGAAATCATCAATTTATTTTTATAAAAAAGCAGTTATAAGGATTTTTTAAGCAAGTGAACGTATACTTATACAAACAAAAAGAAAGAGGTACAGCTATGAATTATCTAGTTATTCCAGCTTATCAACCTGATTTTAATCTACTAACACTGATTGAAAAAATTCACAAGAAGGGTGATTTTTCTATCATTGTGATTGATGATGGTAGTTCTCCTGAATGTAAAGAAATATTTGCTCAGGCTGAAAACTATGGGACTGTACTTCGTCATCAGGTCAATCAAGGTAAGGGGCAGGCTTTGAAAACAGCTTTTGATTACATTCAATCCCTCAAGATGCCTGGAACGATCGTTACAGCAGATGCGGATGGTCAGCACAAGATTTGGGACATACTACGCACTAGTAACAAGGCCAACGAAAATCCTAGCACTTTGGTTCTTGGTGTTCGTGCTTTTACTGGCAAGGTTCCCTTGCGTAGTCGCTTTGGAAATAGCTTGACACGTATCTTATTTAAAATCCAAACAGGCGTAGCAGTTTCAGACACACAGACAGGACTTCGTGCTTTCACGACAGACTTGATTCCTTTTATGATGGAAGTGGAAGGACAACGCTATGAGTATGAAATGAACATGATATTGGAAGCCAGCAAGCAATATCCGATTTTGGAAGTTCCTATTGAAACAGTCTATATAAACGACAATCAAGCTTCTCACTTCCGACCTATTCGAGATGGTTTAATGATTTACAAAAACATTTTGAAATTCGCTCTTTCATCATTTAGTAGTTTTATCGTAGATTATCTAGTTTATGTTTTTTCTATTCTTTTCTTGAGCTTTATTCCATCAGGTTTACACCTCCTCCTATCAAATGGGCTGGCTCGTGTGACCAGCTCTATCTTCAACTTTTCGACTAATAAAAAATTGGTATTTAAAAATAAAGCAAGTAATTTAAAAACAGGTGCAGGTTATTTAACCTTGTCTGTTGTTCTCTTTTTCTTAGATACTCTCCTAATTAGCCTTTTTAATACAGGTTTCGGAATCAATTTATTCATGGCTAAAATTTTTGTAGGAATGCTTCTCTTTGTGGTATCTTGGACTGTTCAAACACGATTTATTTTCAAAGAAAGGACTTGTTATCCAGTATGAAATTTTTTAAGAAAGCTTATCTATACGCCTCGGTCTTTGGCTTACTTCTGACAAGTTCCTTTACCTATTCGATGTTAAAGACATTTGTACTAGCGGAGACTATTTCCACTGTATCTAATACTAACTCGACATTTAACACATCAGTAGCAAGTCAGGCAGTCCAAAATGCCCAAGTGACAGCTACTAGCTATTCGGATGGAAATATCAGTGTCAATCTAACTGAAAAGACGGTGAATGATACGCAAATCTATGTGGCGGATGTGACTCTGAGCTCTGCAGATTATCTGAAAACAGCCCTAGCTCAAAATTCTTATGGAACTAACGTCACAGCTAAAACCTCCGTGACAGCAGCTGAAAACAATGCTATTTTAGCTGTCAATGGCGACTACTATGGAGCTAATAGCTCAGGTTATGTTATCCGTAATGGTGTTGTCTATCGGGATAGCGTCCGTGAAGACGCCAGTAATGGTGACCTTGCCATTTACAAGGATGGCTCTTTTAAAATCATTTACGAGAACCAAATCTCAGCTGACCAGTTAGTTCAAGATGGTGTAGTTAATCTACTGGCATTTGGTCCGTCTCTAGTTGAAAATGGTGAGATTTCTGTCGGTATCAATACAGAAGTTGGTCAGGCTATGGCTTCAAATCCTCGTACAGCTATTGGAATTATTGATGAAAACCACTATATCATTGTTGTTTCAGATGGTCGTACCTCAGAGAGCAAGGGCTTGTCTCTTTACCAGATGGCAGAAGTGATGAAATCTTACGGAGTAAAGACGGCCTACAACCTAGATGGTGGAGGTTCTTCAACTCTCTACTTTAATGGTCAGGTAATCAATAAACCGACTACAGGTGGAAGCAAAATATCAGAAAGGGCGGTGAGTGATATTGTCTACATCGGTTACTAAAAATAAAAACAAACGCCTCCAAAAGACGCTAGTCGGCTATAGCATTCTTACTATTTTCTTTTTAGTATTTAGCCGTATCTACGAGTCTTTCAGTTTTGGGGAAACCTCCCTTCATATGCACTATCTTTTTGTAGTCCCCCTAGTAGGGGGCGTCATTCTGGTATTACTGTTGAAAATCATCCCAAACTTAGGGCGAATCAGTCTAAACTTATGGAACTCGTCAGTAGCTGTTCTAACAACCGGTATGCTTTTTCGCGGAATCGTCAATCTATCAGGCCGTTCAACGACCCTAGATCAACCCTACTGGTATGTTGGTATAGCTTTTGCTATCTTAGCTATAGTATCACTTTTCTTTCAGAAGAAAAACAGTAAGTAATTAGCTTAAAAATGAAAAAACTGGTTGTTGAGAGAAACAGCCAGTTTTATTATGTGTGGTATAATGAAGTAAGAAAACACCTCAACCTACTTGAAAATGAAGGGAGTACTCCTGTGCCTAGACCGAAAACAAAAGAGGAGCTAATGCTGGCCTCTAAGGAAAGCTATGAAAAGCTCAATCGTTTCATCTCCCAACTAAGTGAAGATGAGCTACAGACTTCATTTGATTTTTCAAGAGACTCAAAGAAAAAAGAAGCACACTGGAAAAGGGATAAGAATCTACGGGATGTCTTGATTCATCTTTATGAATGGCATCAGTTACTTTTGACTTGGGTACATTCTAATTAAAAAGGTCACGAAAGACCTTTTCTTCCTGAACCTTATCATTGGAAAACTTATGGAGAAATGAATGTTGCTTTTTGAAAGAAGCACCAGAAAACGACATTAGAAGAAGCAACTAGACTTTTGGCGCAATCACATAGAGAGGTTTTAGAGTTGATAGAAGGCTTTAGCAATGACCAACTCTTTACTAAAGGTGTCTATAAGTGGACGGGAGGGACAAGTCTAGGTTCCTACTTTGTCAGTAGCACCTCCAGTCACTATGATTGGGCTCTGAAAAAACTCAAGGCCCATCGGAAGAATTGTAAAGGATAGATGGACTATTTGAAATAGAAAGAATGAGTTCTTTTAAACGTAATATAAAAGCAAAGGGCTATCAAGTGATGTAGCCCTTTTGAGTTATACAAGCAAATTACCATGCAAAAGCTGTCGTTGGAGCATTGAGCGCTTCTAACCACTGTTTATTTTTTACGGGGCAAAGAGTTACGGATATACCTGCCATATCTAGGCTGGTCATAAATGTTCCTGATTTTATAAAGGTAATAGTGATTCCTTCAATTTCTAAGAGTTGAAGGAAATCATTGATAAATATGCCCATTTCTAAGTTGCTGGTAGTGCCTAGATTATTTACAAGTAATATAAATTGATCACCCTTTTTCCAATGATAGTGCAATCTTAATTTACTTATAATTTCATTTGCCAGGATTTCCGATGATTGGAATGGGACGATACGATAGCCTTCTTCGCCATGTATCCCAATACCATAAGAAATATTTCCTTCTTCTAAGTTAAATAGTGGACGGGTGGCTTGGGGGAGACTAGCCGATTTCGTTGCAAAGCCAATTGTTGCGATTTCAGGAGCAAGCTGATGACCTAAATCAGTTAGTTGCTCTATGTCGGCACCATTTTGAGCTGCAAATCCTAGGATTTTATGAAGTAAGATTGTCCCTGCAAGCCCTCTTCCTCTAATTTGAAATCTATTGTGAGGTTCAATGGAAATATCGTCGTGTGCTAGACTATAGCCGACTTTAATTCCTTCTTGTCTAGCAGTATTGATGGCAGAGCTAAATTCTTTGATGTCTGCTTCGAAATTTTTTACAATGATGAAGACACCGTGACCATTGTTTAAAAAACGAATGGACTCTAAGATTTCAGTTCTTGTAGGAGGAGTAAATAATTGGCCATAGATAGCAGCGGTAAGCATTCCTTCTCCCACATATCCAATATGCGCAGGTTCGTGACCTGAACCTCCACCCGCCAATATTGGAACCTGATAAGGATTGCGATTTTTTTGATAGACTAGTGGTAAATCAGGGTGTTTTTCTAATTCAGGATGACTGCTGACAGTTGCCGAAATGTAACTTGAAATAATTTTCTGTTTATGATTTGAAATAAATGTCATTGTGGTCTCTTTCCAATAATTGTCATGATTAGAAAGTCTGGTTGTGGAACTGGACTTTTTTTATTGACGTAAGCCTTCACGATTTCTGCTAGAGCATGTGAATGATAGTCTAACAAAAAACAAGTATAAGCAGATGAATCGATATCAATCTGACCGTATTCTCTTAAAATTTTTGATACAAGCAAGCGACAGTAACTGATAAAGTGGTCATAGAAGTTATTTTGCCCTTGAATATCAAAAAGTTGAATATAAAAGTCACGCTCTTGTTCGAAATAAAAAAATAATTCTTGTAATAGTTTTTGGCCTGAAATGAAGTCCAAGTTATTGGTGATATACTCGGTTAAGTCATTTTCAAATATCCAGTCTAGCAGTTCATATTTGTCAAGAAAGTGATTATAAAAGGTCTGTCTACGAATGCCAGCTGATTCCATGATATCTACAATAGAGATTTTATCAAATTCTCTAGTAGCTAATAGGTCTCTAAATGCCTTGGCAATTCGTTTTTTTGTAATGAGTGATGATGCCATAGGAAACCTTTCTTTTACTTACTTCATTTTACCAAAAAATGTTTTAAACGGGTTTAAAAGGGGACAAATAATAGAATCTGTCCCTTATCAGCCAGCAATAAAAAATATATAATGAAAACGAAAACAAAGGTACATGCCGAAAGGAGTTTCTCATGAAAAAAATTATAAATGAACCGACACAAGTTGTTGATGAAATGTTGCAGGGATTGTCATTCATGCATGATGACTTGGTAGAACGCTTAGATGGTTTTGATGTCATCGTTAGAAAGGCAGAAAAGACAGGAAAAGTTGGACTCATTTCAGGTGGAGGTTCAGGACATGAACCAAGTCATGCTGGATTTGTAGGAGATGGAATGTTGTCTGCTGCCATTTGTGGAGCAGTCTTCACTTCACCTACTCCGGACCAAATATTAGAAGCCATTAAGGCGGCTGATGAAGGTGCTGGAGTTTTCATGGTTATCAAGAACTATTCTGGAGACATCATGAACTTTGAAATTGCACAAGAACTTGCTGAAATGGAAGGTATTGATGTAGCAAGCGTTGTGGTTGATGATGATATTGCTGTTGAAAATAGTCTCTATACCCAAGGGCGTCGAGGTGTTGCAGGTACTATTTTAGTCCATAAAATTTTGGGTGATGCAGCTCGTTCTGGTAAATCATTATCTGAAATGAAGGACTTGGCCGACAAACTTGTCTTAGAAATTAAAACAATTGGGTTGGCCTTGTCTGGAGCAACCGTTCCTGAAGTTGGTAAACCAGGATTTGTTCTAGAAGATGATGAATTTGAATATGGAGTTGGTATTCACGGTGAGCCTGGATATAAAAAAGAGAAAATGCAACCTTCAGCACAATTGGCTTCAGAATTGGTTGAAAAATTATCTGAAGGTTTCCAACTTAAAGCTGGTGAACGCTATGGCCTTCTCATCAATGGTTTAGGAAGCACACCACTTATGGAGCAATACGTATTTGCAAATGATGTGGCTAAATTGCTCCATGAAAAAGGTGTTGACTTGGCATTTAAGAAAATTGGAAACTATATGACTTCAATCGATATGGCTGGCTTATCATTAACATTGATTCGATTGGCAGATGATGAGTGGTTGAATGCTCTAAATGCACCTGTTACTACACCAGCTTGGTAAAATTCAAGGAGGAAATGTTGTATGAATGCTGAACAAGCTCTTGAATGGATGAAGCTTTTTAATGAAAAGATTCAAGAACAGAAAGATTATCTTAGTGAGCTAGACACTCCTATAGGAGATGGAGACCACGGTGGAAACATGGCGCGTGGAATGGCTGCAGTTATGGAAAATTTAGAAGGAAAGCAATTTGAAACCAGCAGTGATGTGTTTAAACTTGTCTCAATGCAACTACTAAGTAAGGTAGGAGGTGCTTCTGGTCCCTTGTATGGCTCTGCTTTTATGGGAATGTCCAAGGCTGATTCTCATTCAAAATTAGAAGAAATCTTACAAAGTGGTCTGGATATGATTGTCAAACGTGGAAAAGCAGAAGTTGGAGAGAAGACAATGGTTGATGTTTGGACTCCTGTTATTGCTGCCTTGTCTGCTGGTCAATTGACTCATGAGCTTATTGATAAGCTAGTGAATGCTACCAAAGATTTACTTGCAACTAAAGGAAGGGCATCTTATGTAGGAGAACGTTCTCTTGGACATATTGATCCTGGGTCATTCTCATCAGGATTACTCTTTACTGCTCTTTTAGAAACTGGGGTGGTTTAATGGGAAGTATTGGTCTTGTTATCGTTTCACATTCCAAACACATTGCACAAGGTGTCGTTGAACTGATTAGTGAAGTAGCTAAAGATGTTCCGATTACTTATGTAGGAGGAACCGAAGATGGAGGAATTGGAACGAGTTTTGATCAAGTAGATAGGGTTGTTTCCGAAAATCCAGCAGATACTTTATTAGCTTTTTTTGACCTAGGTTCTGCTAAAATGAACTTAGAAATGGTGGCTGATTTCAGTGATAAAAGTATCATGATCAATAGGGTTCCAATTGTAGAAGGTGCCTATACTGCAGCTGCTCTTCTTCAGGCCGGTGCAGAACTGTCAGTTATTCAAACACAGTTGTCGGAGCTTGAAATCAATAAATAAGGAATTTTACTATAACTCTTTTTATAGATGGGCTATTGATTATCTCAACTATCAAATTTTAAGTAAATAATTTCAAAATCAGAAAGGGATTGCTTTATGCAGTTCCTTTTTAATGTAAAAGGAGTGGAATCATAGCGTTTCTAAATTGTTAATACTCTTCGAAAATCAAATTCAAACCACGTCAACGTCGCCTTGCCGTACTCAAGTACAGCCTGCGGCTAGTTTCCTAGTTTGCTCTTTGATTTTCATTGAGTATAATAATTCAAAACTGATTGTGATGGGACTATTCTAGCTTTAGAATTCTTTAAAAATTAAAATTTAAGGCTATCAATGGATTAGAATAGTGTGAAAACATTTAGTTTATAGGAATTCTAGGTCTAGAATTACATAGATATTTATGAAGTTAGGGTATTCGATAGTCAGGATTGTTCTATTCTGAAAGATTTGAGCTGTCAATTGTATAGGATAGTGATTTACCAATGAATTTTGAAAATTATAGGGGATAAAAAGAATCTTGACATTATTAGTTTCTTGCATTATAATGAGATTACGTACCGTTAGTATGTTAGAAGGGAGTTATAATGGCAAGGAATAGAAACTCACATGAAACTAGAAAAAAAATATTAGAAGTTTCGAAAGAGTTATTTTTAGAAAAAGGATTTGATAATACTTCAATACAAGATATAATCGATGGGTTAGGTGGATTGACGAAAGGTGTTATTTATCATCATTTCGAGTCTAAAGATGAAATATTGCAATCAATCATTAGCGAAAATAATCAGGAAATTTTAAATTACAATTGGAGAGGAGATACTGCATTAGAAAAAATACAAAATTCTTTGATGGATGCGTTCTCTAATTTAGAACAACAAAGATTAGTATACTCTGTCTCAATTATGCTAAGAAGTCCACGTTTGTTAGGAGAGCAGTATTTAAGTTTATTTTCTGATTTTTTACCAGGGATTAGAGAAAAAGTTTTCGAAGGTGTTAAAGATAAATCAATTAAAACAGAATATCCTGAAGAGCTAGCTGATTTGATTGTTTTAACTTTGAATATTTGGATTGGGTTCCAAATTTCTATTTATTCAGTAGAAGAATTAAAGAGTAAAATGAAGTTCATTAAACTAACTTTTGAAGGTTTGGGGGTGCAGTTGATTACTGATGAAATGATGGAAGTAATTTTCCAATTATTTGATCATTTAAAAGGTGTTAAATAAATTTTAAGTATTGATATTTTAAAAAATACCATACTCTAGATATGGTATTAAAAATTCTATTATACATACCTTTAGTATGTTTATTTTTTGAATTTTAACATACCAGAAGTATGTAAGGGGATTTTTGAATAGTGTAATTAATATTAACAAAATTTTTTGGAGGAAAAATCTATGTTGTCGCTTATTAAAATTGAATTAAATAAAGTTTCAAAATCTAAATTATTTTGTGCTTGGTTAGGTACTATATTTATAGTATTAGGTATTACAGGAATCATAATCATGGGGTTAGGTACTGATAATAAACTAGGAGAATTCGTTGGACAGAATGCCAATAATATTAGAATTACTGATAAATGGGAAGGTTGGGCAATTGCAACATCATTGTTTGCATCTTTATTTACCAAAGCAGCATTTTTGATTTTTGAATCTTATTTATTGTCTACGATTATTATTGATGAATTTAAACGAAGAACAATTTTTCAGCTGTTTTCCTATCCTGTTTCTAAAATAAAGTTACTATGGGGAAAAGTGCTTACAGTAATTCTGATATCATTTATTGCTCATTTTACTGCACATTTAGTGATTCAATTATTAATTAAATTAGTTGCAGTTTTAACTGAATCAAATTATATCCCCGTAGCTAATCAAATGATTAACTTAGCTGGAATTACGTTTGGAACGGTATTAATCGGAATACTACCTTTTGTTTTAGGCATGATTAGGCATTCAATAGCTATAACTATGCTTTCAGGACTTGGTTTAGCAGCGTTACTTTCGAATGTAAGTCCAGGAAGTTTAACGAATAATTTTGTTGATAACTTATTCTTCTTAATATTTGCTAGTTTCATAAGTTTAATGATTGTTTCATTTTTAATTTATAATATTTCAAGAAAAGATATTAATACCAAGTAGTATATCTGAGTTTAATGGAAGGAAAGTAATAATTTCTTGATGATTTATTTAAAAGAAGAGACTGTATAAGTTGGTATTTATGATCCTGAAGAAAAATTCTTGCATTTAAAGCTGGATATAGAAAGAAAGAGAGATAGAAATGGGAAATATTGTTGAAATAAAAGAACTTTTTAAAACTATTGCTAAGGAAGAAATTTTAAGTGGTATTAACTTACAAATTTCTGAAGGAGAAATCTATGGATTTTTAGGACCAAATGGCGCAGGGAAAACAACTTTAATGAAATGCATGTTATCCTTATCAACTGTTACATCTGGTAGTATTGAAATCTTTGGAAAAAATTTACAAGATCACAGAGAGGAGATTCTAAGTCAGGTTGGAAGTGTTATTGAAACACCAATTTTTTATGAAAATTGTACTGCAAAAGAAATTTTGGAAATTCACGCGCAATATATGAGGAAAAATATTACCGAATCAGATATAATAAGAGCCTTAAGGATGGTCGGATTAAAAAATACGACTAAAAAAGTAAAAGAGTTTTCGTTAGGAATGAGACAGAGACTTGGTTTAGCTCGGGCTTTCCTAACAAAACCTAAATTGTTAATTTTAGATGAACCAATCAATGGTTTAGATCCAATAGGAATTCAAGAAATTCGGAATCTTTTGTTGTCTCTTTCTAAGGAATGTGGTGTTACAATATTCATCTCAAGTCATATTTTATCGGAAATTTCACAGATAGCAGATAAGATTGGTGTTATCAAAAATGGACAAATGCTAGAACAGGTCTCTATGAAAGAGCTTAGGAGAGAGAATATTGACTTAGAAGAATATTTTATGTCACATTTTCTAAATGAAATTTAAGAATTATGAGGTAGATTAGGAATGAAACAATTGACAAAGTACCATAAGAAGTCTTTTTATACTTTCATGATTTTTAATATACTAGTTCCTTTAACTAATATTGCTTTTGCTTATTCTATTAAAATTATAATTGATAGTGGAATGTCCCAAAATAGGGAAGCTCTAACCCAAGCGATACTAATAGGTGCTATCGTAATATTTATCTATGCCAGTCTTAATTTTATATCCCTTCGATTAAGAAATAAACTTGTTAGGCAGATTATGTCAAGATACAAAAATAAGGTGTTTAAATCTATTTTAGATAGGGATTATAGAGAATTTTCTAAGGAAAAATCAGGGAAATTTATTTCAATATTAACTGAGAACATGAAGAAAATTGAGCAGGATTATTTGCACCAATATTTTAATATTTCAAAAAATATTTCCTTAATGATTTTCTCACTAGTAGCCATGTTTATAGGTAATTGGTTTTTGACCTTATTAGTTATCATTGCTAGCATTATTCCTATGATGATTTCAGGATTTATTGGACAAAAATCAGCCTCTCTACAAAATAGCTCTATGATAGCCGATCAGAAATATTTAGCTAAGGTTAAAGATATTTTAGCAGGATTTCTAGTTATAAAGAGTTTTAATGTGAAAGAGGCTATCGGTAAAGATTACAAAAACGAAAGTGAAAAATTGGATGAGATATATTTCATCAAAGGGAAATTTGATGTTTTATCTAATGTTATTTCTCAACTTTCAGGGATGATTGTTTTTTTAGTAGCCTTTGGTGGAGGAATGTATCTGGTCTTCGGTGGGCATACCACAATTGGGAGTGTTACAGCTATTGTTCAACTAGTCAATTTTGTAGTAATGCCACTAAATGAAATTGGTATGGGAATGAGTAAATTCCGTGAAGGTCAGGCTACACTGAATTCATTTGAGGTAAAAGATGTAATCGAACTTCAAACTGGTAAAACGAAAGAATATTTTGATGATGTCATTTCTTTTTCAAATGTAGATTTTTCCTACCCTAATGCTGAGGAAAAGATTTTTAATAATTTATCTTTGCAGATCAAAAAGGGGGAAAAAATTGCAATAGTAGGTATGTCAGGCAGTGGAAAATCGACTTTACTCAATCTATTACTGCGTTTCTATGATGTAACAAGTGGGTATATCTCAATTGATAATCAAGATTTGCAAGCTATTTCAGCAGAGAGCCTTTATAACTTAATGACTATTGTTCAGCAAGATGTTTATATCTTTGATGATACTTTAAAAGCAAATATTACCCTTAGTCAATCCTTTACTGAAGATGATATAAAAAAAGCTGTACAGCAGTCTGGCTTAGAAAGTTATATTTTAGAAAATGAATTAGGTCTACAAACTTCATGTGGCGAGAATGGATCAAATCTATCTGGGGGAGAAAGACAGAGACTTAGTATTGCGCGTGCTTTAATTCGAAAAACACCAATCTTATTATTAGATGAGGCTACCTCGTCTTTAGATAATAAAGTTACTACTGAAATTGAAAATTCAATTTTAGAAATTCAAGATTTGACGGTTCTTGTTGTTACGCATAAGTTAAATAAGAGCATGTTGAAAAAATACAATAGAATTCTTTTTATGAAAAATGGAGTTATTGTTGAAGATGGTTCTTTTGATAACTTGATGGATAGGAAAGGTGAATTTTATAAATTGGTTGAGTTGAGTGTGTAGTGCTAGCGGAATAAAAAGAGGACGAAAATCTTTAATCTCAAGTTGTTTTTCAATAATATTATGGTTGTATAAACAAAGGGAATTTGAGAATTAAAAAGTGACTAAAAAAGAAGGCTAAATAATATTAATCTGTAAAATACAACTCATCGAATATGATTAAATGGTAAATATCAATTAAATTGAAAATTTTATAGTGTTATAATATAATTAAACCATAAGAGCAAGAAGGTTGTGCTTAAAAAATAATCTTAGTATAGCTTATCTCTGACAAATATTTAGATTTTAGAGCTGTTTAATTTTAAGCAGTCATTATTTTTAAACATTAGGGGCTTCAAAGGAAAATATTTAAAATGAAACATTTTATTGCTGGTATCGGTGAGATAAAATTAGCTTTCTACATCTTATATGTTTTGCTAGGTCTAGCACCTTTATTTCACACTTACATAATAAATGCTGAAACAGGGGTAGGAAAATCAGTTTTAACTATTATAGGGGTAGTCTCCGTATTTATTTTAACTATTGCTCGAATTTATAGAAGATTTTTCTATAATAAAAATAAACTTGACTAGAATAGTATGGATTAGTTAATCAATTGGAACTATTATTTTTGTTATACTTTACCACTTTTAAGTTTTTACATTAAACAGCTGGCTGAAGTGAAAGTTGTTTATCTTAGAAAGGAAAACTCTCAAATTGTCCTACAAATTTCTACTCTTTGACCTTGACCACACTCTTCTTGATTTTGATGCTGCTGAGGATGTGGCTTTAACGCAACTTCTAAAAGAAGAAGGGGTTGCAGATATTCAGGCTTATAAAGATTATTATGTTCCTATGAACAAGGCTCTCTGGAAGGACTTGGAGCAAAAGAAAATTAGTAAACAAGAGCTGGTTAACACGCGCTTTTCTCGTTTATTTGCTCACTTTGGACTGGAGAAAGATGGTAGTTTTCTAGCCCAGCGTTACCAATTTTACCTCGCTCAACAGGGACAAACTTTTTCAGGCGCTCATGAACTCTTAGATAGCCTTATCGAGCGAGATTATGAGCTATATGCTGCGACAAATGGCATTACTGCCATTCAGACAGGTCGTTTGGCTCAATCTGGTCTAGCACCTTATTTCAATCAAGTCTTTATCTCTGAACAGTTGCAAACACAAAAGCCTGATGCTCTTTTTTATGAAAAAATCGGTCAACAGATTGCTGGATTTGATAAAGAAAAAGCCCTAATGATTGGAGATTCCCTAACCGCCGACATTCAAGGTGGCAATAATGCGGGGATTGACACTATCTGGTACAATCCTCATCACCTCGAAAATCACACACAAGCCCAGCCAACCTACGAAGTCCATTCTTACAAAGACTTGCTGGATTGTTTAGATAAACTGTAAAAAGTGGTTTAGATAGCCACTTTTTGCTATAATAGAGGCAGTAAAAATGAAGGAGTTGGCTATGGAACACTCGTCTTGGCATGCTTTGATTAAGGCGCAATTACCTGAGGGTTATTTTGGGAAAATCAATCAGTTTATGGAGCAGGTCTATGCTCAGGGGACTGTTTATCCACCCAAAGAAAAGGTTTTTCAGGCTCTCTTGACAACACCGCTTGAAGACGTTAAGGTGGTGATTCTAGGGCAAGATCCCTATCACGGACCAGGTCAAGCTCAGGGCTTGAGTTTTTCTGTACCTGACACTATCCCAGCTCCGCCATCCTTGCAAAATATCTTGAAAGAATTGTCAGATGACATCGGGGTCAAGAAATCTCATGATTTGACAGCTTGGGCTGAGCAAGGAGTCTTGCTTCTTAATGCTTGTTTGACAGTTCCTGCTGGACAGGCCAATGGTCATGCTGGTCAGATATGGGAGCCTTTTACGGATGCTGTGATTCAGGTGGTCAATCATCTAGATAGACCAGTCGTTTTTGTACTCTGGGGAGCTTATGCACGTAAGAAGAAGGCCTTAGTTACCAATCCTCATCACTTGATTATCGAATCAGCCCATCCCAGTCCCTTGTCAGTTTATAGAGGATTTTGGGGTTCCAAGCCTTTTTCCAAAGCCAATGCATTCTTAAAAGAGACAGGACAAGAGCCAATCGATTGGCTTAGATAAGGAGAGAATATGCCTCAGTTAGCGACGATTTGCTACATTGATAACGGGAAAGAACTGCTTATGCTCCACCGTAATAAGAAGCCAAATGATGTTCATGAAGGAAAATGGATTGGTGTGGGTGGTAAGCTAGAGCGAGGTGAGACCCCTCAGGAATGCGCGGCGCGTGAAATCCTTGAGGAAACAGGGCTCAAAGCCAAGCCAGTTCTAAAAGGTGTCATCACTTTTCCTGAATTTACACCAGATTTAGACTGGTACACATATGTTTTTAAGGTGACGGAGTTCGAGGGTGACTTGATTGATTGCAACGAGGGAACGCTAGAATGGGTTCCCTATGATGAGGTTTTGAGTAAGCCGACTTGGGAAGGTGACCATACCTTTGTTGAGTGGCTTTTAGAGGATAAACCCTTCTTTTCAGCCAAGTTTGTTTATGATGGGGATAAATTGTTGGATACCCAAGTTGATTTCTATGAATAAAGGAGAAAGCAGATGCTACTAATCAAAAATGGTCGTGTAATGGATCCCAAGTCTGGCTTGGATCAAGTGTGTGATATCTTAGTCCAAGATGGGAAAATTGTCAAAATTGCTCCTGAGATTAAAGAAGAAGGAGCAGAGATAATTGATGCTACTGGTCTTGTAGTTGCTCCTGGCTTGGTCGATATTCATGTTCATTTCCGTGAACCCGGTCAGACCCACAAGGAGGATATCCATACTGGTGCCTTAGCAGCCGCCGCAGGTGGTTTTACCACGGTTGTCATGATGGCTAATACTAGTCCAACTATTTCAGACGTGGAGACTTTGCAAGAAGTTCTTCAGTCAGCTGCCAAAGAGAAGATTAATGTTAAGACGGTTGCGACCATTACCAAGAATTTTAATGGGCAAGATTTGACTGACTTTAAGGCACTTTTAGAAGCTGGTGCGGTTGGTTTCTCAGACGACGGTATCCCACTTGAAAGTAGTAAAGTTGTCAAGGAAGCCATGGAGGAAGCTAAAAAGCTTAATACCTTTATTAGTCTTCATGAGGAAGATCCAGGATTGAACGGTGTTCTTGGCTTTAACGAAAATATTGCTAAAGAACATTTCCATATCTGTGGTGCGACTGGGGTGGCTGAGTATGCTATGATGGCGCGTGATGTCATGATTGCCTATGCAACCAAGGCCCATGTTCATATCCAGCATTTGTCTAAGGAAGAAAGTGTTAAAGTAGTGGAGTTTGCTCAGGGGCTAGGTGCGCAAGTCACAGCAGAAGTAGCGCCACAGCATTTTTCTAAGACCGAAGCGCTCCTTTTGACTCAAGGTAGCAATGCTAAGATGAATCCACCGCTTCGCTTGGAATCAGACCGTCGTGCTGTTATCGAAGGTCTTAAATCAGGCGTCATCACAGTTATCGCGACTGACCATGCTCCTCACCATGCGGATGAAAAAAATGTCGAAGATATTACCAAAGCGCCATCTGGTATGACTGGCTTAGAAACATCTCTATCTCTTGGTTTGACCTATTTGGTAGAAGCTGGTGAGTTAAGCTTGATGGAATTACTTGAAAAGATGACATACAACCCAGCCAAGCTTTACAATTTTGAAGCAGGTTACTTGGCTGAGAATGGTCCAGCGGACATCACTATTTTTGATGCTAAGGCTGACCGCCTTGTGGACTCCCATTTTGCTTCGAAAGCAGCTAATTCACCCTTTATCGGTGAAACCTTAAAAGGGCAGGTTAAATACACCATCTGTAAAGGACAAATCGTCTATCAAGCTTGATAGGAGTTGGAATATGAATTATTTTCGAAAACGTAGGGAGAGAAAAGCAAAATCTAATAGCGGAATTTACTGTCCCGCATCTAATCGTTCTAAAATTCAATATGAAACTAAAGAAAAAGCTGACCATGCGGTTCAATATGATAATGGAGGTTTAGTTAGAAGCTATTATTGTCGTACATGTGCGTGTTGGCATACTACTTCAAAATCTAATAACCCTCCGCTAAGTTTGAAAAACTATGGTCTGAAACTCTTTGGTTTAGATAAATCAGAATAGAAAGAGAAGTATGTATAAGACAAAGTGTTTACGAGAGAAGTTAGTATTATTTTTAAAGATATTTTTCCCTATTCTGATCTATCAATTTGCCAATTATTCTGCCTCCTTTATTGATACGACTATGACAGGTCAATACAGCACTATGGACTTGGCTGGTGTGTCTATGGCAACCAGTGTCTGGAATCCTTTCTTTACCTTCCTGACAGGGATTGTGTCAGCCCTGGTACCCATCATTGGTCACCATCTTGGGCGAGGCAAAAAGGAAGAGGTTGCGTCTGATTTTTACCAGTTCATCTATCTGGCCTTGGGTCTATCTGTGGTCTTGCTGGGGATGGTGCTTTTCTTGGCACCACCAATCTTGAATCATATTGGGTTAGAAGCACCAGTGGCGGCAGTAGCGGTTCGCTATCTTTGGTTTTTATCTATCGGGATTATCCCCTTGTTGCTCTTTAGTGTCATTCGTTCCTTGCTGGATTCGCTGGGCTTGACCAAACTGTCTATGTATCTCATGCTTTTGTTACTTCCTCTCAATAGTGGATTTAACTATCTTTTGATTTACGGGGCCTTTGGTGTTCCAGAACTGGGAGGTGCTGGTGCTGGTTTAGGGACTTCTTTGGCCTACTGGGTCTTGTTGGGAATTTCTGTTCTGGTTTTATTTAAACAGGAGAAGCTCAAAGCCTTACACCTTGAGAAAAGAATTCCACTTAATATGGATAAAATCAAGGAAGGAGTTCGTTTAGGTCTGCCTATTGGGGGGACTGTCTTCGCGGAAGTAGCTATCTTTTCCGTGGTTGGCTTGATTATGGCTAAGTTCTCGTCCTTGATTATCGCTAGCCACCAGTCAGCCATGAACTTTTCAAGTCTCATGTACGCCTTTCCTATGAGTATCTCATCGGCTATGGCGATAGTCGTGTCTTATGAAGTGGGAGCCAAGCGATTTGATGATGCGAAAACCTATATTGGTCTAGGAAGATGGACAGCCCTTATTTTTGCGGCCTTCACCTTATCTTTCCTTTACATTTTTAGGGGAAATGTGGCTAGTCTTTATGGGAACGACCCAGAATTTATCGATTTGACAGCACGTTTTTTGACTTATAGTCTTTTCTTCCAGTTAGCAGATACCTTTGCGGCACCGCTTCAGGGAATTTTACGGGGGTATAAGGATACCGTTATTCCTTTTTACCTTGGTTTGGTTGGTTACTGGGGGGTGACACTCCCAGTAGCTATGGTATTCGACTCTCTAACAGATTTTATAGCTTATTCTTACTGGATTGGTTTGATTATTAGTCTAATCGTGAGCGGGGCTCTCTACCGTTGGCGTTTAACTGTGATTATGAAGAGATTTGAATCTTTAGCAAAATCTAAACGATAAAAAGTTTGTGAAAAAATATTCTTGATAAGGAAATCCCTTGTTTCCATGGGGGTTTCTTTTTTATTTTGTGAAATTTACTTGAGAAAAATTTTGACAGTATTTTCCAAAAACGGTAAAATAGTAAGGTAAGAAGAAAGTTAGAAAGGCAAGAAGATGTCAACTTTAGATAAAAATCTTTTGCTAGAAATGTTCCGTAAGATGGAAGAAATCCGTCGTATGGACTTAAAAATTGCACAATTAGTAAAGAAAGGGAAAGTGCCAGGAATGACGCACTTTTCTGTTGGAGAAGAGGCAGCTAACGTGGGTGCTATGTTGGCTCTCAATCCAGATGATCTAATTACATCAAATCACCGTGGTCATGGACAAGCTATTGCCAAAGGAATTGACCTCAACGGAATGATGGCTGAAATCCTTGGAAAATACACTGGAACCTGTAAAGGTAAAGGTGGTTCTATGCATATCGCCGACCTTGATGCTGGTAACCTTGGTGCCAATGGTATCGTAGGTGGTGGTATGGGAATCGCTGTCGGTGCAGCCCTCAGTCAGCAAATGCAAAATACCGGTAAAATCGTTGTCTGCTTCTTTGGAGATGGTGCGACCAATGAAGGTGTTTTCCACGAAGCAGTGAACATGGCTTCTATCTGGAACCTGCCAGTCATTTTCTATTGCATTAACAACGGTTATGGAATCTCTGCGGATATCAAGAAAATGACCAATGTAGAGCATATCCATCAACGTAGCGCTGCTTATGGAATTCCTGGAATGTTCATCGAAGACGGTAACAATGTCATCGACGTCTATGAAGGATTTAAGAAAGCTGTAGATCATGTGCGCAGTGGCAATGGACCTGTATTGATTGAAAGTGTTACTTATCGCTGGCTTGGTCACTCATCATCTGACCCTGGTAAATATCGTACGCGTGAAGAAGTGGAATTGTGGAAACAAAAAGACCCAATTGAAAACCTCCGCAAGTACCTCATTGAAAACACTATTGCAAGTGCCGAAGAATTGGAAGAAATCCAAGCGCAAGTTAAGGAATCAGTAGAAGCTTCTGTTAAATTTGCAGAGGAAAGTCCATTCCCACCGCTTGAATCAGCATTTGAAGATATTTACGCAGACTAAGGAGAAAGAGATAAAATGGAAACAAAAACAATGTCCTTCCGTGACACCATTATCCTTGCTATGTCTGAGGAAATGCGTCGCGATGAAAATGTGTTCTTGATGGGAGAAGACGTCGGTGTCTTCGGAGGAGACTTCGGTACTTCTGTTGGAATGCTCGAAGAATTTGGTCCAGAACGTGTTCGTGACTGTCCGATTTCTGAAGCTGCCATCTCTGGAGCAGCAGCAGGAGCAGCCATGACAGGACTTCGTCCAATCGTCGATATGACCTTTATGGACTTCTCGGTCATTGCCATGGACAATATTGTAAACCAAGCAGCTAAAACACGCTATATGTTTGGTGGGAAAGGTCAGGTTCCAATGACTGTTCGTTGTGCAGCTGGTAACGGAGTTGGTTCTGCAGCCCAGCATTCACAATCTCTAGAGTCTTGGTTCACTCATATCCCAGGACTTAAGGTTGTAGCACCAGGTACGCCTGCGGACATGAAAGGACTGCTCAAGTCTTCTATCCGTGATAACAACCCAGTTATTATTCTTGAGTACAAGTCAGAATTTAATCAAAAAGGGGAAGTACCAGTTGATCCAGACTATACGATTCCACTTGGAGTTGGGGAAATTAAACGCGAAGGAACAGACGTAACAGTTGTTACTTATGGAAAAATGCTCCGCCGTGTGGTTCAAGCAGCTGAAGAATTAGCAGAAGAAGGAATTTCTGTTGAGATTGTTGACCCACGTACCCTTGTTCCGCTTGATAAGGATATCATCATTAACTCAGTTAAGAAGACTGGTAAGGTTGTTCTGGTCAACGATGCCCACAAAACAAGCGGCTATATCGGAGAGATTTCAGCTATTATTTCAGAATCAGAAGCATTTGACTATCTAGATGCACCAATCCGCCGTTGTGCAGGAGAAGATGTGCCAATGCCTTATGCACAAAACCTAGAAAATGCAATGATTCCAACAGTTGAAAGCATCAAAGATGCCATCCGTAAAACCTATAACAAAGAATAAGTTTACATAATATAAATTATGTAAAATAATTTGAGTTTTTAACTTTTGTAACTTGAGATATGTATTGTACCCAAGTTATTTGCAAATTTGCGACATGAGAGAGTCGAATCGATGTTGTTCGACGAATGAATTAGTTAGTCTACTAGGTTGACCGCGTAATAGCGGCAACCGTAGTAACTTGAGTCACGTTCTGTGTCCAAGTTACTTGTAGAGTTGAACTCGGGCTAAAGTCTGTGTGAAAAAGATAAACTTTCCTAGAAACTAAAGTTTCTTCGTCAAGTTTCCTATTTTTACTTTGACTTTTGACGCCCTTTGTATCATAAATAGAATTGGAGAGGTCATGGCTGATGACAAGCTAAGAGCGACTCCTGCAGCTAGAAAGTTAGCGGATGATTTAGGAATCAACCTCTACGAAGTTTCTGGCTCAGGTGCAAACGGTCGTGTCCACAAAGAAGACGTGGAAACTTATAAAGACACAAACGTGGTTCGCATTTCGCCACTTGCAAAACGAATTGCCCTCGAACATAATATTGCTTGGCAGGAAATTCAAGGAACAGGTCATCGTGGTAAAATCATGAAGAAGGATGTTTTGGCCTTGCTTCCTGAAAATATCGAAAACGATACCATCAAGTCTCCTGCTCAGATTGAAAAAGTGGAAGAAGTTCCTGATAATATCACTCCTTATGGTGAGATTGAGCGTATTCCAATGACACCAATGCGTAAGGTGATTGCCCAACGGATGGTTGAATCTTACCTAACTGCTCCAACCTTTACTCTCAACTATGAAGTTGATATGACTGAAATGTTGGCTCTTCGTAAGAAGGTTCTTGAGCCAATTATGGAAGCAACTGGGAAGAAAACTACTGTAACAGACCTTCTTTCACTTGCTGTTGTGAAAACCTTGATGAAGCATCCTTATATCAACGCTTCATTGACAGAAGATGGCAAGACTATTATCACTCACAACTATGTCAATCTTGCCATGGCAGTTGGGATGGATAATGGATTGATGACACCTGTTGTTTACAATGCTGAGAAGATGAGTCTTTCAGAACTGGTTGTAGCCTTCAAGGATGTCATTGGTCGTACCTTGGACGGTAAATTGGCTCCAAGTGAACTTCAAAATTCAACATTCACAATCAGTAATTTGGGAATGTTTGGCGTTCAGTCCTTTGGTCCGATCATCAACCAACCAAACTCAGCTATTCTTGGTGTGAGCTCGACGATTGAGAAGCCTGTTGTTGTCAATGGTGAAATTGTGATTCGCCCAATCATGAGTCTTGGTTTAACAATTGACCACCGTGTCGTAGATGGTATGGCTGGTGCTAAGTTTATGAAAGACTTGAAAGAATTGATTGAAAATCCAATCTCAATGTTGATTTAAGAGCAAGAGTATTCATTTTTAAGATATAGATAAAGGAAGGAAGACATGGCCTTAGAAGTAATTATGCCAAAAGCCGGCGTGGATATGACAGAAGGACAAATCGTCCAATGGAATAAAAAAGTCGGAGAATTTGTAAAAGAAGGAGAAATCCTTTTGGAAATCATGACTGACAAAGTCAGCATGGAATTGGAAGCCGAAGAAGATGGGTACTTGATTGCCATTCTCAAAGGAGATGGCGAAACTGTCCCTGTAACGGAAGTTATCGGTTACCTTGGCGAAGAAGGGGAAAATATCCCAACAGCTGGAGCCGTAGCGCCAGAAGCTAGCCCTGCACCTGCAGCAAGTGCCTCAAACGACGATGGTAAGAGCGATGATGCTTTTGATATCGTTGTGATTGGTGGAGGTCCTGCTGGTTATGTTGCAGCCATTAAAGCTGCCCAACTTGGCGGTAAGGTTGCCCTTGTTGAGAAATCTGAACTTGGTGGAACCTGCTTGAACCGTGGTTGTATTCCAACCAAGACCTATCTTCACAACGCTGAAATTATCGAAAACATCGGTCATGCTGCAAGCCGTGGTATCGTAATCGAAAATCCAAACTTCACTGTAGATATGGACAAACTCCTTGAAACCAAGTCTAAGGTTGTCAATACTTTGGTTGGTGGTGTTGCAGGACTTCTTCGTAGCTACGGAGTTACTGTTCATAAAGGAATTGGTACGATCACTAAGGACAAGAATGTCTTGGTAAATGGCTCTGAATTGCTTGAAACCAAGAAAATCATCCTTGCTGGTGGTTCAAAAGTCAGCAAGATCAACGTCTCTGGTATGGAATCTCCACTTGTCATGACCAGCGATGACATCCTTGAAATGAACGAAGTACCAGAAAGTCTTGTTATCATCGGTGGTGGCGTTGTCGGTATCGAACTCGGTCAGGCCTTCATGACATTTGGCTCAAAAGTGACTGTCATCGAAATGATGGACCGTATCGTCCCAGCTATGGATGCGGAAGTTTCTAAGAACCTTCGCTTGATCCTTGAACGTAAAGGAATGACCATCTTGACTGGTACTAAACTGCAAGAAATCATCGAGGAAAATGGTCAACTTCGTATCAAAGTTGAAGGAAAAGACGATATCATCGCAAATAAAGCTCTTCTTTCAATCGGTCGTGTGCCGGATCTTGAAGGTATTGGCGATGTTGAGTTTGAATTGGATCGTGGTCGCATCAAGGTCAACGAATACATGGAAACTTCTGTTCCAGGTATCTACGCACCAGGTGACATTAACGGTACGAAGATGTTGGCGCACGCAGCCTTCCGTATGGGTGAAGTTGCTGCTGAAAATGCCCTTAAAGGAAACCATGCTGTTGCTAAGTTGAACTTGACTCCAGCAGCTATCTACACTCTTCCTGAAGTAGCAGCAGTAGGTTTGACAGAAGAACAAGCCCGTGAGAAATACGATGTTGCTATCGGTAAGTTCAACTTTGCTGCTAACGGTCGTGCTATTGCATCGGATGCTGCTCAAGGTTTCGTAAAAGTCATTGCAGATAAGAAATACGGAGAAATCCTTGGTGTTCATATTATCGGTCCTGCAGCTGCAGAATTGATCAATGAAGCGTCAAGCATTATCGAAATGGAAATCACTGTTGAAGAAATGCTGAAGACCATCCACGGACATCCAACCTACTCTGAAGTGATGTACGAAGCATTCGCAGATGTTCTAGGAATGGCCATCCATTCACCTAAGAAAAAATAAAAGAAAGATAGATTAGACTGGAAAATATCTTTCCAGTCTCTATCGTATAAAGGGATATCATGAAATATATTATCAATCATTCAAACGAGACTGCCTTTAATATTGCCTTGGAAGAATATGCCTTTAAACACCTTTTGGATGAGGATCAAATCTTCCTACTTTGGATTAACAAGCCATCTATCATTGTTGGTCGTCACCAGAACACTATCGAAGAAATCAACCGTGACTATGTTCGAGAAAATGGCATTGAGGTGGTCCGCCGTATCAGCGGTGGTGGAGCTGTTTACCACGATTTAAATAACCTCAACTACACGATCATCTCCAAAGAAGATGAAAACAAGGCTTTTGACTTTAAGAGCTTCTCAACTCCAGTTATCAATACACTAGCTCAACTTGGGGTTAAAGCTGAGTTCACAGGTCGTAATGACCTTGAGATTGATGGTAAGAAGTTCTGTGGCAATGCCCAAGCCTATATCAATGGCCGTATCATGCACCACGGTTGCTTGCTCTTTGACGTTGATTTGTCAGTCCTAGCAAATGCCCTCAAGGTTTCAAAGGACAAATTTGAATCAAAAGGTGTCAAATCCGTCCGTGCTCGTGTCACCAATATTGTCAATGAATTGCCAGAAAAAATTACTGTCGAAGAATTCCGTGATTTGCTATTGGAATACATGAAAAAAGAGTACCCAGAAATGACAGAATACGTTTTTTCTGAGGAAGAATTGGCTGAAATCAATCGCATCAAGGATACTAAGTTTGGTACTTGGGACTGGAACTATGGTAAATCACCTGAATTTAACGTCCGTCGTGGAACAAAATTCACCAGTGGTAAGGTCGAAGTCTTTGCTAATGTCGTCGAATCAAAAATCCAAGACATCAAAATTTATGGGGATTTCTTTGGTATCGAAGACGTTGCGGCTGTAGAAGATGTCCTCCGTGGAGTGAAATACGAACGCGAAGATGTCCTTAAGGCGCTAGAAACTATTGATATCACACGCTACTTCGCTGGTATTAGCCGTGAAGAAATCGCTGAAGCGGTAGTTTGATAAATCAAAAAGAAGTTGGTTAGTTGGCCAACTTCTTTTTTTAAATCATATATTACATAATTTATTTTATGTATTTTATAAACTATCTAGAGCATTCTTTTGTTCATCATTAACGATATGGGTATAGAGGTCAGTGACTTGTGTGCTGGCATGTCCTAGCTGGTGACTGACCAAAACTTGCGATTTAGTGGCATCATAGAGCCTGGTTGCTAGCGTATGGCGCAGTTTGTGGGGTGTTACACGAACTTTGAAGTCCTCGGAATACTTAGCAACCATCTTTTCCACACTGGAAGCATCGATACGATTAGGAACACCTCTGTAGAGTGTCAAAAAAAGGGCTGTATCTGTTTTTTCTGCCTTATAGCGTTGATTACGAATGGTTAGATAATTCTCTAGATAAGGTTTTGCAAAGGCAGCAACATTTACCGAGTCACGTTTGCCCCCTTTTCTAGTGACATCGATAACCATCATTTTTAGATTGAGATCCCTTATATCCAAATTAATTGCTTCAGACAAGCGAACACCAGACGCCAAGAGAAGGGCAATGATCGCCAAATCACGTTCTTTATTTTTGTTAAATGATGAAAGAGCTCGATTAGAAAGTTGTTGAGGGTACTCTTGGTCGATATAAGTTAGAAAACCTTCTGTTTCATCACCTAAAAAGAGTTTTTGCTTGATGTTTTCAGCTCTGGCAGCAAGCGTTTCTTTCTTTTTTTTGGTTGAAACTTTCTTCATTACATTACGATAAAAATAAGGTTCCCCCTGATCGTTTTCAACCTCCTCGGTCAGATACTTGTAAAGACTAGAAAGTGCTGACAAGGTCCGATTTATAGTTGTCTGTGAAACTCCTTGTTTGGTTGTATTAGCATTCAGCAAAGGACGTTCACGTAGGTAAAGGATAAAAGATTCCATGTTTTTTTTTGACATATTTTCTAAGACCGATAAAGGGATATCAGATATTTTATCGGCGTTTGAAATGCCAGACTCCAAAACCCAGCTGAAAAATCGATCGTATTCCTTGAGGTATTCGTACAAGGTTGTAAAACTATAGGGAACAGCAAGTTTAGATTGGTAGTATTCCAGAACATACCAGGGCATGATTTGTTTTAGTTTGTCGATTCGTTCCAGTAAAATCTCACGTTTCATGTATTTTCTCCGTAAATAAGTCTACTAGTAGTATAGCATAGACTTATTTATTTTTCAAGAAAATTATAGTTTTTCGGAAAGATGTTATAGAGCTTTTTAATAGAATAACTAAAATAATTATATAACTAAAAAATTTTTTCGACAAAATTGTCTATAATGTACTTTATTCCTGAGAAACTAACACAAAGACTTGGTTCTTTTTTCATAAGAACCAAGTCTTTGTGTTTGATATGAATCTACTAGAAATTTTTCAAAGTCATTCTTATAATTCAATTTCTCTAAAAAATTTCAATTGCCAATTTTGTGTTGCTAGAGCCGTTGTATTTAAATTTGTGCACCAAGGTGGATAAAATCTCATAGACATTTTCCCATTGTTGTCTTTTGTTGATAGAATTTTTCTACTGATAGCCTCTTCATTTGAAATAATAAAAAGTCCGCTCTTATCATTATCGATAATAACAATAACGAGTTCATCTCCCAAATCTTCATTGGTATAAGGAATGTTCTTGTTATTTTCGTCTTTTTTCCAAAATGCTGTAAAATATCCTTCTTTTTTCGGTGTTCTTTTTGCCAAGCGGCATCTTTTATATTCTTTATCTTCATCTTCCTTTATATTGATGAGGATGCCTTCGTATTTTTCATTACACTTTTCTTTAATGAATTCAAAATCACCATAAAACTTATGTAGCACATCAAGTATTTTCATTATGATGTAGGTCCTCCTTGGAATTTTCTTAATGATTTTCTTGCGTAATTTAAATTATGTAAAAAAGAGTTACAACAATAAATCTTTGACTTTTCCAATTTCACTTTTTGGAATAACTAGGTGAATCATATCACCGAGATACATTCTGGTTGAACCGTTAACTGTTTGGCTCTTGCCATTATGGACTTGAGTTGTGATGAGGATATTGTGTGGTAAGTTGAGTTCATGAACCTGTTTTCCAGCGATTTTGTCTGATACAGGAATTTCAATGAGGGTGACATCTCCTTCATCTGTGGCTTCTTCTGGCAGCATTTTTTCCAACATAGCTTCATAGACTGGCGCACCCTTGAGTAGATCCATGATGATGTAGGCAACCAAGGTCACTAATCCAAGTGGCATGAGGTTGCGAATATCTCCTACCATCTCAGTTACCAGAATCATAGCAGTTAAGGGAGCTTTTGATATAGCTCCAAAATAGCCACTCATTCCTAGGATGATAAATATAGGGAATTGCTCTTGACTGACAAGTCCAAGATTGACACAGATAACACCAACTAGGGCACCAAGTAAGGAACCGAGAGCCAAAATAGGTAGGAAAATTCCTCCTGGAAGACCACTTCCATAACTAATCATGCTCCAGATAAAGCGAATTAAAAAGTAAGCTAATAGAACTTGAAAACTAAAATCTTGCTCAGTTAAGGAAAGAACCAGCTGATTTCCACCACCAAGGATGTGGGGTAAGAAGATTCCGACTGGTATGATGAGAATGAAGGCCAGAATTGGATAATAAGCTCTATCCAAATGGATTTTTTGACCAATCAAGTCGTAAACTCTTCCGATGTTTAATACAGCTTTCTCATAGAGAAAACCTGAAAATCCAAGGAAAATTCCCATGAGGAGGTAAATCCAATACTGATCTAGAGTCATGAGTGGGATATTGTCTGGCATATCCAGTACGGGTGTTAGGCCAAATATGAGCAGAGAAACAAAGTTTGCTACCAGACTAGCTGCGAGAGTAGATACCCAGAAAAAGCGTGAAAAATGGTGATAAACTTCTTCTACGACAAAAAGAAGTCCTGCAATCGGAGCATTAAAGGCTGCAGCTAGACCAGCGGCAGCTCCACTAGCAATCAAGGAGCGTTCCTCTACTGGACTGGATTTGAGCCATTTGGCAATTCCTTTACCACCTACCGCTCCAAGTTGAATACTGGGCCCTTCACGCCCCAGCATGAGTCCACTGGCAATAGCTAGAATACCTAACACATATTTTTTCCAAAGAACTCCCCACCAGTTGAGGGTCATGAGTCCCTTTAATTCGGCTTCAACTTGAGGAATTCCTGAACCTTTGATATCTTTTTCTGATCGAGTTAATTTAGCACTGAGCCAACAGATAATTAGATAAAACAGGCCGATAATAAATAAATTAACAAATAGATGCGCTTGATCTTGATAAAGTCCTTGTATCAGGTGGAAGCCTTTTTCGATTAAGAAACGAAAGGATCCAACGATAATTCCAACAACGAGACCAACAATGATTCCTCGTCCAACTTGGGATAATATGGTGCTCGAGGCAAAGGCAAATTCTTTCTTGGAGCTGAGTGTTTCTGACTGTTCCTCCATAATCATTCCTTCTAACTTAACTTTCTTTTTCTCCTGAAATCAGTGATTTTACTGGTTCAAAGCTGGTTCGGTGAATTGGGGTAACTCCTAGTTTTTCGAGTCCTTCCAGGTGTTTAGCTGTTCCATATCCTGCATTAGCAGTAAAATCATAGCCGGGGAACTGCTGATCGTATTCCTTCATCAATTCATCACGTGTCACCTTGGCTACTATTGAAGCCGCGGCGATAGAGAGAGAGTTTGCATCTCCTTTGATGATAGATGTTTGTGAAATGGGTAAATCCAGTTTCATGGCATCTATCAAAAGGTGCTCAGGTTGATGACTGAGCTGGGAGATTGCTTCCTGCATGGCCAGTTTGGTTGCTTCATAGATATTGACTTGGTCGATGACCTGATTATCCATGATACCAATGCCGATTGATAAGGCTTTCTCTTGAACGGCTTGATAAATTTCTAGATGTTTCTTTTTAGGAATTTTCTTGCTGTCGTTGAGACCTCTAATCTTACAATTTTTAGGTAAAATAACAGCTGCAGCGACTACAGGCCCAGCCAGAGGACCACGGCCGACCTCATCAACACCAGCAATTAAGGTCAATCCTTGCTTATAAAGTTCCTTTTCGTAGGAAAGCATGGATTCCAAACGAAGTTCCTCATCCAATTCTGCCTGAATAGCTTTTTTACGCTTGCTGATTTCCTTTTGAACTCCAGAGCGATTATCCTTTTCAAGCTCTAAAAAAATAGGGCTTTCTAACTCCTTGACCGTTGCAAGTAGTTCTTTGATTTCTTTAATCGTCGCCATCGAGGTCTTCCAATGTATCTAAGGTATAGTTACCGAGTTTGCCATCGCGGACTTCCTTCACGAAGAGACTGTAAAAACGATCATAGTCGTCACGGAAACCGAGGGCACGGGTCATATCCATAATAATAACAGGCGCTTCTTCCTCAATTTTCATTTGTTTGAAGCGTTCAGCCAACTTTTCTGGATAATGTTCTTTGAAATAATTGAGACCAAAAATAGTTACCTCATCCATAGGAAGCAACTGGTCTTTGATAGCCCCTGTCAAGGCCAGTTTCAATGCTACAGTTTCATCCTCAAACTTAGGCCAAAGAATCCCCGGTGTATCCAAGATTTCCAGGTCTTTATTTGTTTTGAGCCATTGTTGTCCCTTGGTAACCCCTGGTTTATTGCCGACAACGGCAATTTTCTTACCAGCTAAACGGTTCATGAGAGTTGATTTACCAGCGTTTGGAATCCCGATAATCATAGTACGCAAGGTTTCAATTTTAATCCCACGTTCTCTCTGGCGAGCAATCTTATCAGCCATGAGCTTCTTGGCCGCATCTGTTACAACTTTTACAGTTACTTGCTCTTTGGAGTTGATAGCTAGCGTCTGGATTCCTTGTGATTCAAAATACTGACGCCATTCCTTGGTCATTGCTGGGTCGGCCAAATCCGCCTTATTTAAAATCAAGAGTTTTGGTTTATCACCAACAATCTTGGTCAACATAGGATTTTGACTAGATAGAGGTAAACGTGCATCCACCAAAATCGTCACAAAATCAACAAATTTTAAATTTTCCTGTACCTGTCGACGCGCCTTAGACATGTGACCAGGAAACCATTGAATAGTAGCCATTGAGTTTTTTTCCTTATAAAATAAAAATTTAATTAATATAAATAGTGTTTTTCTTATAGTCTATTTTATCATAATTTGAGCGCTTTTGCATAGGCTTTTGATTTTTCACAACACATATATTACATAAAATAAATTATGTAATATATGTGTTCTTCTGATTTTTAAATTAACAGAAAATATTCAACTTTTCTCTATTTTTTTTTTGGATAAACTAACACCTACTATGGAATTTTCCACGGTAGGTGTTAGTTATATCAATAATCGTTCTAAAAATGGTTTGAGGCAGTTGAGGAGAATTCCTTCTATCCAACTTTCTTGTGCTGAGGATAGATGTTCTGTCTGCAGGCTTTCTTTTAGAAAATCTCGGACTTGTTCTGGTGCGATTTCAAACTCAAAGGCTTTCATTTTATAGAAAAAGTCTAGCAGATGGTCTGATAAGTATTCAGTTGAAAAAGGCACTTCTCCACTTTTTCGATATTCTAATAAGAGCCGAGCAAATCGGGCTTTTTCTTCAGGAAGCTCACGAAAATAGGAATTGAGGAGCCAGGTCTGCTTCTGCTTTCTTTCAATTGGATCCTGACTAGCAATTCGTTGGTCTTTTTCCAGCTCTTTTTGGTATTGTTTGGCCTTGATAGCCCGTTCTGTCCGATTTTTACCAAAAAGAATTTTCTCCCACTTTCGTTCTTCTTGAGTCAGTGTCTCTGTAAATCCAAAGTAATCCTGATAAGCACGCTCTGCTGGGCCCATAGCTAGAACCAGATTGTCTGCATATTGCTTGGCGATTTTATCCCTCTTCTTGCGTTCTTTCTCTGCCTGGATACGGAGTTCTTGTTCGTAGTCAATTTTCTCCTTACCTAGCTTGACAAGGTAGAGTTGGTCATCTGGTTTTCCAAGTAAAAAGGGTTTGATATACTTTTCTAGGACTTCTTCCATCCGAGCCTTTTTCTTGGGCTCTGCCTTGGTCCAACTTCCTCCTTGAAAGACTTCTAGGAAAAGCTGGTAGTCTCTTTCAGGTGAGAACTGATTGCTACGATTGGGTTTGAAAACACCTTTTTCCCAGAGCCACTTTAGAAGTCGCTCGTCAAAGTCACTTTTATTGACCTTGATTTTTTCCTTTTTCTGGGCTTTTCTGGTCAGATTTTCAACCTTTCTGAGCAGTTTTTCTTCCTCTTCCAATTGCTGGTCAAGGGACAATCGATGAAAATGACGAACACAGTCGCTACCAATTGGAAAGAGGCGTTGGCCTGTGACACCGTTAAAGAGTTCGTAAGCGTATTTGATGGCATTTCCACAGACACAATTGCTACGGCCGATACCGTTAAAAATCAAGGAAACTTCATTCCATTCCTTGGTAGCTTGTTCCCAAGTATCAGCTTTTGAAGCCTGTAAAACCGCATCATGCAGGGATTTTCTAACTGGAAGTGTCATGAGGTCTCCTTTCTAGATTATACTTTTACAACTTGAACCTCGTCTTTACAGAGTAAAATCAAGTATTTGTCAATATTTTCAATCGAATAGGCACGAGATAAAGCCTCTCCGTATAGGGCTAACTGACCACGATAACGGTCTACGAGTTGACTTGGTTCATCATAGCGGTCTGTCTTATAGTCGAACAGAACAATTTTGTCTTCGTAAAGTAGATAGCCATCAAGGATACCACGGACAACAAAGTCTTCCTGACTCTTTTGGTCTCGTTTGAGCATGGAGAAAGGTTGCTCGCGATAGAGATGGTCGGTATTAGCAAGAATTTCCTGACCAAGTGCTGTGTCAAAGAATGCAAGGATTTTAGAAAGATTAATCTTGTCCCTGACAACTTGACTAGTTTGAACTTGTTTGAGAGTTTCTGCCAGGCTAGCAAGGGTTGGTCGCTGACTGAGGTCAATTCTCTGCATGAGTTCGTGGGTGGCACTACCAATCTCAGCTCCTGTTACCTTTTCTTTGGTTGAAAAATCTGGCAAATCAAAGCTGATTTTCTTGGATACTGACTGGCCTTGACTTGCAATCTCGACACCTTCCATATCCATAACTGGTTCGTAGAATTTCTTGATTTGACTTGGGGTTTGAACACTAGGTAACTCAATGGCTGCGCGATGAAGAGTATTATAAACTTCCACTTCTTTCAGCATTTCAAGAGCTTCTTTAATGGTTTCTGACTGACGATTGTCTGCTTGGGAGCTATCTTGGAGAGGACTCTTGTTTTCCAATTCTCCTATATCTTCTCTAGTTAGCTGATCTTCGCCAACAAAACGATAGCTAAAGTTGAGATTGTCCTTGGCAAACACTTTGCTGATAGCCCACACCCAATCTTGGAAATTCTTGGCTTGGAGTCTAGTACTGCTATCTAGTTTTCCATTTTTAGCTGCTGGGTATTCCTTGGCTTCCAGCTTTTCACGAGATCCCTTGCCGACAAGATAGAGCTTTTTCTCAGCCCGCGTCATGGCAACATACAGCAGACGCATCTGCTCAGAATAGCTTGCCAGCTGTAATTCCTCTTCATTCTGCCTATAAGTCAGGCTAGGAATAGAGAGCTTGATGGTTTTCGGATAGTGAGTTTCCACTGCTCCTGTCCCCATCTTGGCAATGTATTTGACACCTAGTCCATTTTTACGGCTGAGAATGACTTCGGACATGCTGTCTTGCTTATTGAAGTCCTGATCCATATTGAGGATAAAGACGTAAGGAAACTCCAGCCCTTTACTCTTGTGAATGGTCATGAGTTCTACAGCATCCTTGGGCGGTGCGACAGCCACGCTCGCAAGATCGTGCTGGGCCTCTAAAACTTGGTCAATCATACGGATAAAACGAGACAAGCCCTTGAAATTGCTCTTTTCAAACTGATCAGCACGCAGAGCTAGGGCATAGAGATTGGCCTGTCTAGCAGGACCATTTGGCAAAGCTCCAACATAGTCATAGTAAAAACGGTCGTTGTAAATCTTCCAAATCAGGTCATATAGGGAGTGGATTTTGGCATACAAGCGCCAAGAGGCTAAGATATCCATGAATTGCTTTAGTTTCTCAGCTAGAGCTGAGTGAATCAAGACTTTTTGGCTACTTACCTGTTTTTGAGCATTTACTAGTTTCTCATAGAGATTTTCGTGGACTTTATCCTCTGCTTTCTGAAGAGATAAACGTGCTAACTCGTCCTCATCAAATCCAAACATAGGAGACTTCATAAGGGCAACCAAGGCATAGTCTTGCAGGGGATTGTGAATGACACGAAGGGTGTCTAGCATGACTTGCACTTCTAGGGATTGGAGATAATTGTTCTGCTCTCCGTCGGTTTTGACAGGAATCCCGTACTCAGACAGGGCGAGGAGAATCTGGTCATTGCGACTGCGGCTGGAGGTCAGAAGGGCAATTTCTTTAAAGGCAACACCTTGTTCCTTATGGAGTTTAAGAATTTCCTTGATAACTAAGCGCATTTCGCCTGTTAGTTTCGTCTCTGTCTGACCCTCTTCTTCCTCACTTGTGTCATCCTTATCGTAGAGGAGAAATTCTGCCTTGTTGTCTGGATTGGGAGTCAGTTTGGTATTGGCAAAAACAAGCTGGTGCATGTTATCATAGTTGATTTCTCCGACTTCTTGGTCCATAAGACGTTCAAAAACATCATTGGTTGCTGAAAGCACTTCTGAACTACTACGGAAATTTTCCTTGAGGAGAATCAGCTTGCCCTCTTTTGGATTTTGCGCATAGCGTTGGAATTTCTCATTGAAAATCTGGGGATCTGCCTGACGGAAACGGTAAATGGACTGCTTGATATCCCCCACCATAAAGCGATTGTGACCATTAGACAGCAATTCCAGCATCCGTTCTTGAATGTGATTGGTATCCTGATACTCATCAACCATGACTTCGTGGAAGCGCTCCTGATAAGCCTCACGAACTTGCGGGAAATTTTCTAAAATCTCAATGGTATAATGGCTGATATCAGCGAATTCAAAGGCATTTTCCTGGCGCTTACGTTCACGATAAGCCTCCACAAAATCGCTCATAAATGTTTGGAAAGTCTTAGCTAGTTCCCAGGTCTCTCCATGATAACGTTCTTGATAGTCGAGAATGGTTATCTGGTCTGACAGTTGTCCTAGTTTAGCAAACTGGGTCTTTCTCTCTTCGTTATAGGCATCGGCCAGTGGCTTCAAATCAGCCTTACGGCTGGCATTCGTCAGAGCTCGACCGTTTTTCTCTTTTGAAATGGCGACAACACGCGCAAGCACTGCTTGATAAGCCTGACTATCGGACTCCTGATTCAATGAGCCAATTTCATCCAGAATCAGCTGGACATTTTCTAAATAGGCAGCCTTGGGAAACTCCTTGGCATCGTTATTCAGATGGTAACGGAAAAAGCTTTCCAAATCCCAAAGGGCTTGCTGGATTTGCTCAGTCAGTTTTTCTTTTTCACTGGTAAAATCAGCTTTTTCAAAGCCTTTGAGGAAAGATTCACTCAGCCATTTCTGAGGATTGCTGGTGGATTGGAGGAAGTCATAGATTTTATAGACTTGCTGGCGCAGCCCCCGTTCATCCTTGCCACGTCCAGCAAAGTTTTTCAGCAAATGACTAAAGTTCTTTTTATACTTACCTTGGTAATGGGCTTCAAAGACCTCATGAAAGACTTCATTTTTTAGAAGGAGTTGCTCGCTTTGGTTTTGTAAAATACGGAAATTAGGTGCAATATCAATCAGATAGCCATGTTTGCCAAGGAATTTTTGTGTAAAAGAGTCCATGGTTCCGATAGCTGCGTTGGGTAGGTCTGCCAACTGACGTCCCAAGTGTTGTTTGAGCTCGACATCACTACTTTCTTGGATTTGTTGGCTGATTTTTTTCTCCAAACGTTCCTTAAGCTCTGTAGCAGCCTTGACAGTAAAGGTTGAGATAAATAGTTGAGAAATTTCGACACCACGCGCCAATTGATCTAGAATGCGCTCTGCCATGACAAAGGTTTTACCAGAACCAGCCGACGCTGAGACAAGAATATTCTGACCAGAAGTATAGATGGCTTCAATTTGCTCGGCAGTTTTCTTTTGTTCCTTGCTCGAATGCGCTTCTGCTTCTTGCAGTTTTTGAATCTCCTCCTCACTTAAAAAGGGAATAGGCTTCATCGTTTCAACTCCTTTCTCATTTTTTCAAACCAGGCTTGTTTAAGTTTCTCTCCGACCAGACGCTTGCCATCAGCTAAGTCCAACTTTTCTAGGAAACGTGCTTGGCCCAAGTGGTAATTGGCTTCAAATCCTGTGATGGCTTGATGTTGCTGAACGTAGGGGGCAATACTTCTGCCATTTTCGGTATAAGGATTAATGGCGAACTGGCCTGCTAAAATTTTCTCAGCTGCTTTCTTGTAAAGTTGGGCATTGTAGTCCAGTAGGAGCTGGAATTCCTCATCCGTCAGCTGATTAGCCTTGTTTTTGTTATAAAATTCACCCAAATGACTGCTTTCTTTTTCTAAAAAGAGTCCTTGGTATTTCATTGACTTGCTAACTTCTACTACTGCACCTGCCAGACTTTTAACGGCCATCAAAGATTGGACAGGCTCAGCCATTTCCAAATACATGGCACCGAAAAAGTTGTTCTCTCCTTCCCTTTTTAGGGCAGCTAGATAGGTTGGCAACTGGGAATTGAGCCCATTAAAGAAATGAGGAAACTGGAACTGAGTCAGACTGGATTTGTAGTCTACCACTCCTATCGCCCCATCAGCTTTCAAGCGGTCAATGCGGTCAACCTTGCCTCGTACAAAGACACTGCGTCCATTGTCCAATTGAATAAAGGCTTGCTCTTTCCCACCGAAATTCGCTTCCTCCTTGATGGTTTCGATGGCTGGATTGTGTCGGAGAATATGTCCAGTCGTTCGTGCAACATCAAGCAGAACTTCCTTGGTAAATTGGGCTTCTAAACTTTCTTGATAAATAGCTTCAAATTCGCGTTCTTGACTAGTTTCTTGAATAGCTTGTTCTAGACGGTTGTCAAAGGAATCTTCGTTAGGCAACTGCAAGGCACGTTCAAAAATGCGGTGCAAGAAATTTCCGTGACTACGAGCATCTGGACGCAAACGTAATTCCTCCTGCAAGCCTAACACGTAGCGGAGGAAATAACTGTATTGGTTCCGGTAAAACTCCGTCAAACCAGATGTAGACAGGTAAAACTCCTGATCAGCAGGATAGAGCGCTTGTAAGGTGTCTTTGGTCAACTGTTTACTGCTTGGGCTGGTTGGGAGGGCTGGATTTTCCAGACCTTGCTGTTCTAGTTTTTTACCCATCACACGCGCCAGAACCTTGACAAAGGTCAAATCTTGCTCAGTCTCACTCGTCTCGCCCTGCTGATGATAGGCAACCAGACTAGACAAAAGACTGTGATAGGACCCCATATCTTCCTTAGACAGCCCTTTGTGATTCATCCTCTTCTCTTTTCTGCTAAATCCAAAATGGACTAGCTCTTGAAGATAGGCTGACTCCTTACTTTCACTTTCATTAAAAAGGCTTGGAGCCGACAAGACCAACTGCTTACGAGCAGAATTGACCAAGGAAAGCATAGTATAGCGATTTTTCTTGAGGTTTTCACTGCTGGCAATCAGCAATTGCGCCCCATCTTCTGTCGCTTGGTTTAGTCTCTGTCTTTCTTCGTCTGTCAAAAGACTGGTGTTTTGCGCAATTTTGGGTAAATTGTCCTGAGTTAGCCCAATGGCGTAGACAAAGTCACCAGTCAGTGGTGCAATCAAATCGTAACTCTGCACCAGAACAGTATCCACTGTCGCTGGAATAGTGCGATACTGAGACAAACTCATTCCAGAATGGAGCAAGGCTAGGAAGTCCTCTAGACTAACCTGTGAACCAGCAAAAACAGTCGCAAATTGTTCTAAAACATGACAGAATGCCTTCCAAACCTCGGCTTGTCTTTCCTGTTCAAGAGCTTCCATAGTGGCTGTCAAATCTTGTAACTGCTTGGTCACAGCTCCTTCTTTTAGAAAAGAGTTCCACTTTTGCAAGAGATTTTCAGCTTTCTGTTTTCGACTGGCAAAGAGAGTTTCAAGAGGTTCTAAAATTCTCAGGCGAAGGGCATTTAAACGTTCCAGATTAAATTTTCCATGGTGGGATTTGGTGAAGGTTTGCTGAAAGGCTGGCAAGCCATTGATACCAAGATAGCGGATATATTGCTCAAAAGCATCAATATCCGCTTGGCTAAGGTCACTATACAAACCTGTTCTGAGAAGATTTATCAAATCTTCTTGACGGAAACGATAGCGTTTTAAAGCTAAAATAGACTCGACAAACTGAGCTAAAGGGTGATGCGCCATGGATTCGCTTTTGCCTAGATAGAAAGGAATCTGATACTGGTCAAAAATCGTTTTTAGAGATAATTGATAAGAAGCTACATCCCCCAAGAGAATACGAAAATGCTTGTAGCTCAGGTCTAAGTTCTCATTTAATTTCTGACGAATGCTACGGGCTACCAACTCTAACTCTTCCTTTTGCGTCAAGCAAGACCAGATTTGTAAGTTTTCACGATCCTTCTCATCGACATCCAAAGTGAGTTCTGAAAAGTCGTAAGAAGACTCTAGCAAACGAGAGGCCTTGTCAAAGCTATCCATCTGCTCATGCGTTTGAGAACAATCCAGAGCAGGAGTTTGGTATTTAGCAGCTAAATGATGGAGAAACTCCACACTGGCTTGATAGAGATTGCCTTCAGCGAATGGACTGGTATAAGCTTTCTTACTAGCATAAGCCCCAATAACAATCTCAACACCCTTACCGTGAAGTAAGTCCACAATTCGCTCTTCCTCAGCAGAAAAACGGGTAAATCCATCAATGACCAAGGCGATTTGAGTAAAATCACTACTAACTTTGTTATTCTCAATAGCCGCAATCAATTGAGACAATTGACTTCCCTGAGCCAACTGCCCCTGATTGAGATAAGCCGTTACCTTCTCAAAAATCAAGAGTAAGTCTGCTCGCTTGTCCTCATCCGTCAAACTCTCCAAGTCCAAAAAATTCATCTGAGCTTTGGTCATCTCGTGGTAAAGCTCGATCAACTGCTGGATAAATTGAGGATCCTGCTTGATGGCACCGTATACTCGTAAGTTTTTGGGATCAAGTTCGGCAAGACATTTGTAAAAGGCCATCCCAAGACCAATGTCATCTAGACTGGTCTTAGCAGGTAAGTCATTCAAGACTAGGTAACGAGCCATTTGAGCAAAGCGCGTAACAGTAATCTCAAAAGAAGCATACTGGGACAAGCATTCCAGCACGGCGCGTTCCTTTTCAAAAGAAAGAGAGTTGGGGGCGATGTAGAAGACCCGCTTGCCCGCAACAACTAGCTCCTCCGCCTCTCTGGTTAGAATTTTAGTCAAAGAAGTCCGAATATCAGTATAAAGTAATTTCATCTCTGCCTCGTTGGAATTTTTCATTACCTTTTATTATACCATGATTAGCCAGCCAAGTCTGAAAATAATCAGTTCTTGTTCATCCGTTGAAAAGAAAATGCCGGAAAGTTCCGACATTGTTTTAGTAAGCTAACTTCCTGAAAATAGGAGTAACCACACATTCCAGAAGGCAGTGATATTGATGAGGATATGAACCACTATTGGATAGTAGAGAGTTTTTGTCATGCGATACAGTAGAGCTAAAATGAGACCTCCACTAGCATAAATGAAAAAAAGCAAGAGGTGTTAAAGCGAAATTGATATGAATATAACCGAAAATAATAGCAGAAAGCAAGATATCTCCGTACCAAGGCGAGTTTTTGAAAAAGGTTGTCATAAGCACACCGCGATAAATCAATTCCTCAGCAATAGGCCCGATGAAGCAAGCCATGAGCAAGAAATAGGGTAATTCCTGTCTCCCTATCATTTCTATCGTTTCATTCAAAGAAATTTGATTTGAAGACGAGGGTATGAAATAAGACAAGAGGAAGTCAGACATATACAAAGTGATGTAGCCCAGTAAAAGGTAGATAAAGTACCTCAACTGCCACTTGAAATGAAAAGTCTTCTTTCCTGCAAAAACTAGTAGATAGATAACTGCTGACAAAAGAACTCCACTCTCCATCAAAAGCAGAATCTGAAAAAATTCACGACTTGCTGGTAGATAGGGCTTTGCGAGGTGATTGAAAACTCTCCAAAACCAAGTTGATTTGTAAAAAATTAAGGACAATGCTAGTAAAATTTGAATAGCTCGTTTTTTCATATTAAATCCTCTGTTTTCCTTGACTAGATTATTGAATAGAATGGTTTACTTAACTGTATAACAAGTTTAGTATAGCATATCTTTTCGAAATATCCTCTTCAAATCATGAATTGTTATCAAAATATCCTAAACTGTAAAATCAATTAGCCCCAAGCTTTCTATCAATTTCTTCTCCAAAATATGCTATAATAATACCAAAAGATAAAGAAGGAAGTCTTATGATTAAACTACTAGCCTTGGATATGGACGGAACCCTCCTCAATGAAGCCAAGGAAATTCCACCAGCTCACATTACTGCTATTCACCAAGCTATTGATAAAGGTGTCAAACTGGTACTTTGTACGGGCCGCCCGCTCTTTGGTGTCCTCCCCTACTATCAGAAACTGGGACTTGATCTCCAGAATGAGTATGTCATTGTTAACAACGGTTGCTCAACTCACCAGACAAGTGACTGGGGGCTAGTTGACTGGCAAGAACTTAGTCCAGTTGACATTGAATACCTCTATGACCTAGCTGAAAAGAGCGATGTTCAGTTGACTCTTTTTGATGAGGAGCATTATTTTGTCCTCGGTGGCAAGCCTAATGAAATCGTTCAAAATGACGCCAAACTAGTTTTTTCAGACCTGACTGAAATTTCCCTTGAGGAAGCGACCAGTGGCAAGTATCGCATGTTCCAAGGGATGTTTTTGGGCACCAAAGAGCAAACAGATGATTTTGAAGAGCGTTTTGCTAAGGAGCTTTGCCAACGTTTTAGTGGAGTTCGTTCGCAGCCTGTTATTTATGAAGCCATGCCACTTGGAACGACAAAGGCTACTGCTCTTTCACGACTAGCAGATATTTTGAAGATTGATTCCTCAGAGATTATGGCTATGGGCGATGCCAATAACGATATCGAAATGCTCCAGTTTGCAGGACTTGGCATTGCAATGGGAAATGCCAGCGATTATGTCAAATCTCTTGCGGATGCCGTTACAGCAAGCAACGAAGAAGACGGCGTTGCGCGTGCCATTGAGAAATATATTTTATAATTAAGAAGCCCAGTTCGTGTCAACTGGGTTTTGATATTTAAGAATTCCTAAAACTTTAGAAACTCTTTAGAAATGCTTGAGCTTTCTTTGATTTCTATGCTTTATACTAAAATTATCAAAATAAATCAAAAGGAGAGAATCATGAAAACAGTAATTGACATTCATGGATTGTCCAAAAACTTTGACAAACAAGCTATCCTTCAGGATCTTCATCTAACGATAAGAGAGGGAGATATTTATGGACTTATCGGGAAGAACGGAGCTGGGAAAACCACCTTGATAAAAATCATTACGCAACTACTCTTTGCGGATAAAGGGACTGTTTCCCTCTTTTCTAGTCAATCGGAAAATGAGTGGACCAAGGCCCTATCTCGAGTAGGTTCAGTGATTGAATCACCTGTAGCTCATAATCACTTAACAGCCTATCAAAACCTGAAATATTACTGTATGATTCGTCATATTCCAAATGCTGATATAGTTATTCGAGAAATCCTGGACTATGTAGGTTTGGCAGATACAGGTAAGAAAGTCTTTCGTAATTTCTCGCTAGGAATGAAACAAAGACTTGGTATCGCCATTGCCCTCCTATCCAAACCTGACTTCCTGATCTTAGATGAACCTATCAACGGTCTCGACCCAATCGGTATCAAAGAATTTCGTCTGATGATTCAACGGCTCAATCAAGAACAAGGGATCACCATTCTCATCTCTAGCCATATCTTGTCAGAACTCTATCTCCTAGCTAATCGTTTTGGTATTTTAGATCAAGGCAAGATTATCCGTGAAATCAGCAAAGCTGAATTTGAAACACTAAGTGAGGATTATATTGTTCTTAAGACAGCTGACCAAGAGAAAGCTTGTCAAGTATTGAAAGAACAAATCCAGCTCCAGTTCAAGGTTGTCAATCCTGAGAATGAAATCCATATCTTTGGTCAGGAACAAGATGTCAAACAGATTCTTAAGGAATTAACCTTGGCAGATGTTGCCATTGACGAGATTTACTACGCCCGTCAAAACCTAGAAGAATACTTCACTCAATTGGTCGAATAGGAGGAAAATCATGATACATACCATTCAAGCAGACTTTTACCGTCTTTTCCGTTCCAAAGGATTCTGGATTACAGAGTTCATTCTCTTTGTACTCATGTTAATGGGCGCAACTGTAGGAGCTACGGGGCAACTGATGGCAATTCAGACAGAAGAGCCAGACATTCCAACCCAAGGTTGGGATGGTGTACAAGCCCTGATTAACGCATCTAGTCAAGGTTCAAACCTCGTTTTTCTCTGTATTGTTTTAACTTGTCTAGTTCTCGGTGTTGATTTAATCGGAAAGCTCTATAAAAATAGTTTGACAGTAGGGGTTTCTCGTACAGAGTTTTTCCTTGCCAAAGCCTTTGTAGTGGCTTGCATTGGACTTTCTCAACTCATCATCGGTCTTGTGATTGCCTTTATTCCAGCAACTATCTTAAATGGATTTGGAACTATGCCTGATGGCTTTATTGGCAATCTACTGGTAACCATTTTCCTTCAATTTCTTTGCCTCCTTGCTTGGCTTTCCATTGTTTCCTTTATTCTCTATGTTAGTCATTCTTATCTTGCGGTATTTATTGGTTATTTGGTCAGCTCTACCTTACTTTCTATGCCAATGATCATTTTTCCAACTATCAAATTTTTACCCTATTTGTCCTTACAATTTTCCTATGCTATGACTGCTAATAGTGAGTCAATTCTCTACACACTTATAGGTAGCTTAGCTGTTATTGTAATCTTTAATATAAGTGGATTGACAGTTTTCAAAAAGAAAAGTCTATAAAAAAGACCTCCTCTAGCCTACAGAGGAGGTTTATTTTCGTTAAAAGTAAATGCAAACCGATAACCACTGTCCATCTGTGCTTAGTTTCATCTCTGCACCGAGAAGATGACATAATTCCTCAGTGATATAAAGGCCTAAACCAGAGGATTCTTCAGTATCAGATAGATTTTCAGAATAAAAACGGTTGCTGAGATTTTCTATTTTTTTGATAGGCTGTTTAACAAGGTTTGCAATCTCTAAGACAAGCTGTTCCTTTTCCTTTCGCAAAGATAGACGTGCTTCTTCCTTGCCATGTTTGAGGACATTTCCAAGCAGATTTTGTAAAATTCTATCCAGCAAGTCTTCATCAGTTCTCATTTTCAGACCAGCTTCAACCTTAAAATCAAGCGTGATATTTGCCGCCTGAAAAACATCATAATAAGCCAGAGTCTTTTTGGTGATAAAAGCTGAAAAATCCACTTCTTGCAGTTTCGGTTTGACAGCTCCTTCCATCAAACGACGATATTCTAGGAGTGCCTCCAAACGTTTAGAAACTAAATCAAGATGCTGGGCTATTTTTTGTAAGGTTTCTGCTTTGTCTTCAGGAGACTTTATCAATTGTTGGGTGTAGCCTGAAGCGATAGTCAGAGGCGTCCGAATATCATGGGCAATATTGCTGATGGCCATATCCAGAGTCTGTTTTTCCCTTTTCATAACCAATCGAGATTGCTCTACTTCCTGAAATAGATTCTCAATCTGCTGGTAGAGATGTAAAAAATGTTTGGAAAAAATGCTGACCCCTACTCTTTTCATACTACCTGTAAGAATCTTGTCTTCAATCTGTTGACTCAGGCTCTTAAGAGCTAGATGGTAACGAATCAATGTAATCGATAAAATAATTAGGAGAACCAGTAGGCAAAAGATTATCATGTAGGTCATTGCTTGTCTCCTTTTAATCTTACCCCAACTCCCCAAATGGTTTCAATATATTCTTGATTTGGGTCAAGCTGGTTTAATTTTTTACGAAGATTACTCAAATGAGTATTGAGGGTATTATCTCCAGGTAGATAGCTATCCTCCCAGACCAATTCATAAAGTTCTTCTTTGGTGAAAATTTTCTTTGGATGTTTGAGGAGAGTTTGGAGAATCAAGCATTCTTTCTTGGCAAGGCGAATCCTTTCCTGGCTATTTTTAATTTCAAAACTTTCCGCATCAAACTGGATATTTTTCAAGTTTTGTGGCAGATTTTCAGTTTTTCCTATTTCCATAGGCTGTTTTTCTACGCTTTGACGTAATTGAACAGTAACTCTGGCAAAGACTTCGTCCAAATCAAAAGGCTTGACTATGTAATCATTGGCACCGTCTAAGAGGTATTGACTGATAAGTTTTTTATCGCTCAAAGCCGTTAGCATAATGACTGGAGTTTGACTTTGTTCCCTGATGGCTTTTAAAACCTGATCCCCATTTTTCCCAGGAAGCATGATATCTAGCAAAACGAGGTCAATCCCACCTTGGTCAAAACGCATGATTCCTTCAGTTCCTGAAAAGGCTTGAATTACCTCATGCTCCTCAGTAAGAAGTGTTCGCAAAATCTCTTGAATGTCACTATTGTCTTCAATAACCAATATCCTAGCCATAAATACCAACCTTTCTGCAACTATTATAGCATGTTTTATTGATAAAGCTTAAACAGAAAAGCTCCTCGCATCAAAGCGCGAGAAAGCCTTAGAGGATTAAAATATAAAATCCACTTGCTAGATGACCTAGTATCCCTATAGTTGCTAGTGAAAACGAGTCTAGCAGAATGAATCTCTCATTTCTCCCCTACTAGTCCGTAATGCGTTGATACATTTCGGGTCTTCTATCTCGAAACAAGCCCCAGTTTAGGCGTTCGCTTGCTCCCTTGTCTAGGTCATAAGTTACTAACAGAACAGCTTCAGCTTGTCTTTCAGCTTGCTCTAGAATAGCTCCTGTTTCATCCGTCATAAAGGATGAACCGTAGAAGTCAAGACTGGAACTCTGCCCACCATTTTCCTCACTTGGAGTGACTTCCTCCAAACCGTAACGATTGGCTGCAATAACTGGAACAATATTCGCTGCTGCGTGCCCTTGCATGGTACGTTGCCAATGACCACAACTATCTGTATCCAAAATCGGCTCTGAACCGATGGCTGTAGGATAAAAGAGCAATTCAGCACCATTTAACGTAAGACAGCGCGCTGTTTCAGGGAACCATTGATCCCAACAGATACCGATTCCAATCTTGGCATAGCGAGTATCCCAGACCTTGAAACCAGTGTTGCCAGGTGTGAAATAAAATTTTTCTTGATAATAATGGTCATCTGGTATATGGGTTTTCCGATAAACGCCCAGCACTTCCCCATCTGCATCAATGACGGCAATAGAGTTATACAAGACATTGCCATCTTTTTCATAGAAACTGATCGGTAGAACAACTTGTAGTTCTTTAGCAAGCTCCTTAAAATGCTGAATAGCTGTATTGTCTGTCACCGACTGGGCATGCTGGTAGTAGTCATACTGGCGTTCCTGACAGAAATAGGGACGTTCAAACAACTCGGGTAAGAGAATGATTTGTGCGCCTTGTTCTGCAGCCTGACGTACTAAACGTTCTGCTGTTTGAATATTTGTTGCCACATCCTTAGCGCATTGCATCTGAATGGCTGCAACTCTTACATTTCTCATCTTTTTCTCCTATTCTGGGATTTGTTGGGTGATACAGTGGATATTGCCACCACCTAAGAGAATATCTCTGGCTGGTATTCCGACAACTTTACGGTCTGGGAAACACTTACTGAGGATATCTAAGGCCACTTGGTCGTTTACATCATCAAACTGTGGAACCAAGACAGCCTTGTTGGCGATATAAAAATTCACATAGGAAGCTGCTAGTCGTTCACCTGCGTATCGCTCTTCTTCTCCTTCTTCATAGATGTAGCCTGGCAAATCCTCTTCTGTCACAACTTGTCGAACTGCAGGGATAGGCAATTTATGAATGGTGAAGTGACGACCTTTTGCATCTGTTTCCTTTTCTAAAAGCGCTAAATCAGCTGCCGACATGGCATACTGAGGATCGTTTTGATCATCTGTCCAAGCCAAGACAAGCTCAGCAGGACCAACAAAGGCAGCAACATTGTCAACGTGTTCATTGGTTTCATCCTGATAAATACCATAAGGAAGCCAAATAACTTTTTCAGCGCCAAGGCACTCTAATAAGGTATTTTCGATTTCCTCTTTACTTAGATGAGGATTGCGACCAGAACTAAGTAAGCAACTTTCAGTTACGAGAATGGTTCCTTGGCCATCGCTATGGATCGCTCCGCCTTCTAGTACAAAGGGTTTGGCATCATAAACAGGCATTTCCAAGGCCTCAGCAAAACGACTGGCTACTTGGTCATCTTCATCATAATCTTGATAAAGACCATCCACAGAACCACCCCAGGCATTAAAAGACCAATCGACTGCAAGCTTTTCTCCTTTATCGTTGACGAGAATAGTCGGACCCGTATCTCTAGCCCAGGCATCATTGGTGGGAATGTCTAAATAAACAACGCTATCTCCAAGGTAGTCTTGAGCTTCAGCTAAGTAGTCTTGGTCCACCAAAAGATAGACTCTTTCCACTTCTGCTATGGTTTTTATAATCTGGCTAAAAGCCTTTTTAGCTGCCTTACCTTGATAAGGCCAAGATCCTGGTCGAGTCGGCCATATCATGAGAGTACCATGGTGGGTTTCATACTCTGCTGGCATACGATAGCCTAATTTTTTAGGACTGTCCATCATGATAATCTCCCTTTAAAATCTTGATAGCCGAAGGCTTTGACTAAGCTACAGTCTCCCTGTTTGTCCATAAGATAGAGACTTGGCAATCCAATACCATTAAAGGTATTATTTTTAACAAATGAGTAAATAGCCATGTCCTCAAAGTAAAGTCTATCTCCAATCTCAACAGGATTTTCAAAACTATAATCATCAATCACATCGCCTGTCAGACATGTATTGGAAGAAAGTCTATAAGTATGGGCTTTTTCCTGTGCCTCAAAGCCATTTCTCAAAGGTGGACGATAGGGCATCTCAAGTACATCAGGCATATGGCAGGTCGCAGAGGCATCTAAAACCAAGATTTCCATACCGTTTTCTACAATATCTAATACCTCAGTTGCTAGATAACCCGCATTGAGCGCAATGGCTTCACCCGGCTCGATATAGATTTCAAGATTGTAAGTTTCTCGGATACGCTTGATTTCTGAAATCAGCAAATCCACATCGTAACCTTCTCTTGTGATATGATGTCCGCCCCCCATATTGAGCCATTTGACCTCATGTAAGTACGAACCAAATTGCGCTTCTACTGCTTTCAAAGTTGTCTGTAAATCATCTGCTCCCTGCTCGCAAAGGGTGTGAAAATGAAGGCCGTCAACCAATTCCAGCAAATCACTAGGAATCTTGTCTAGAGTAACTCCGAAACGGGATCTAGGGGCGCAAGGATCATAGAGAGCGTGATCTCCTTGAGTTGAACACTGAGGGTTAAGTCGCAAACCCACGCTTACACCAGCTTCACGACAACGCGAACCATGCTTACGCAACTGTCTCTCAGAATTAAAGACGATATGGTCTGTTATCTCCAGCAATTCCTCCAAGTCTGCATCCTTGAAAGCAGGTGCAAAGACATGGACTTCACCAGGAAATTCTTCCCTTGCCAATTTGGCCTCGTAGAGACCACTTGCAGTTGTACCAGATAGATACTGGCTAATCAAGGGATAGGTTTTGTAAAGGGAATAGGCCTTCTGGGCAAGCAAAACCTTGCAGCCAGCTTCTTCTTGTACATATTGTAGAATGCGGCAATTGGCTTCTAACTTGGCCAAGTCAATGACATAGGCTGGCGTTGGTACTTGTTCTAGCTTCATTAGTCCACCATTTGTGGATTTTCAACCACAACCCAAGGCAAACCATACTTATTCAATGCTTCCATGAATGGATCTGGATCCAATTCTTCAAGGTTATACACTCCAGCTTGTTTCCAAGTACCGTTCATAACCAATTTTGTCCCAATCATGGCTGGAACGCCAGTCGTGTAAGAAATTGCTTGTGAACCAACTTCTGCGTAACATTCCTGATGGTCGCAAACATTGTAGATGTAGATGGTCTTTTCAACGCCATCTTTGACACCTGTAAAGATACATCCAATATTGGTTTTACCTACAGTACGTGGTCCAAGGCTGGCTGGATCTGGAAGCAAGGCTTTTAAGAATTGGATTGGAACGATTTCTTGTCCATTGAAGTTAATGGTATCTGTACGAAGGAGACCGACATTTTCCAAGCATTTCATGTGCGTCAAGTAAGATTGACCAAAGGTCATAAAGAAGCGAATGCGTTTGACACCTGGAATGTTCTTGGCCAATGATTCAATTTCTTCATGGTGAAGGAGATACATATCTTTTTGTCCAACTTGAGGGAAATCATACTCACGCTTGATAGACATGGCTTCAACCTCAACCCATTTTCCATCTTCCCAGTAAGAACCTGGCGCAGAAACTTCACGGAGATTGATTTCTGGGTTAAAATTGGTCGCAAATGGATAACCGTGGTCACCACCATTACAGTCTAAAATGTCGATATAATGGATTTCATCAAAATAGTGTTTGAGCGCATAAGCTGAGAAGACGCTGGTTACACCTGGGTCAAAGCCAGATCCAAGAAGAGCTGTTAAGCCTGCTTCCTTGAATTTTTCTTGATAAGCCCATTGCCATGAGTAGTCAAAGTAGGCTGTAAAACCAAGTTCCTTACAACGTTTCTCATAGATGGCACGCCACTCAGGGTCTTCTGTGTCTTCTGCTTCGTAGTTGGCCGTATCGATATAGTGAACACCTGTTGCCAAACAAGCGTCCATAATGGTTAAATCTTGATATGGTAGTGCTACGTTCAAAACAGCTTCTGGTTTGTAGCTTTCGATCAAGGCAATGACTTCTTGAACCTTGTCAGCATCAAGAGCAGCTGTCTCAATCTTTGTACTTGTTTTGCCTTCCAGTTTAGCCTTCAAGTCATCACATTTTGACTTAGTACGGCTAGCAATCATAATTTCTGTAAAGGTTTCGCTATCTTGGCAAATCTTTGAAATAGCAACTTGGGCAACGCCCCCACATCCAATAACTAGTAAACGACTCATTTTTTTCCTTCCTCTTCTTCTAAAATGTCCTCAACATACTTGGGCAACATAAAGGCTCCCACGTGTAAGTTTGCAGTATAGTATTCTGTGAAAAGCTGGCGTTTTTTCCAGCCTTCCTTGTCAAAATCTTTGACAGGGTGGTATTTTTTCGAAGCAAATCCAAACAACCAATAGCCAGCTGGACTGGTTGGGATGTGGGCCTGGTAGACCCGACTGATTGGAAAGGCTTGATTGACCTTGCGGTGCATGCTTCGACAAGCTGACTCATCCTCGTCAAAGAAGGGACTACCATGCTGGTAAATCATGATTCCGTCTTCTTTCAATGCTCTGTAACTGTTTCCGTAAAATTCCTTGGTAAAGAGCCCTTCCGTATGTCCAAATGGATCCGTCGCATCGTTGATGATAATGTCGTAATCATCTTCACAGTTTCGCAAAAAGCGTAGCCCATTTTGGTAGTAAATGGTAACACGAGGATCATCTAGCCCTGCAGCAAAGTCTGGGAAATACTCACGACAGACTTCAACCAACATCTCATCCGGTTCCACGATATCGATTTGCTCCAGTTCAGGATAAAGTGTTAATACTTGAGCAACACCACCGTCACCACCCCCAATAACCAAGACTTTCTTGGGATTTGGGTGGACAGCCATGGGAACGTGGACAGTCATTTCATTGTAGACAAAATCATCCGCATCTGAGAACAAGACGTGCCCATTTAAAATCAGTATTTTCCCAAAAGCTGGTGTATCCAAGACTTCGATATCCTGCCATTCACTTTTACCAGCGTAGAGTTGCTTGGCTGTTCTCAAGGATAATTTGACATCTGGAGTATGAACTTCAGAAAACCATAAATCCATCTAGTTCTCCTTTCTCTTAATGACGTTAATGTGATTGACCTCAGGATCTTCCGTCCCTTGGAGGGAACAACCACGTTCCTTGGCAAATTGGATATAATCGACAATTTCTCGTGTAATGCGTTCGCCAGGAGCTAAGATAGGAATTCCTGGAGGATAGCACATGACAAATTCCCCACAGACTTGTCCAACAGATTCGTCTAAAGACAAACTTTTTCTCTCTGAATAGAAGGCTTCCTGAGGAGATAACACTAATTCAGGCTGAATATATTCTCCTGCTATCAAGTCCTTCCCATCTCTTGAATAGAGTCTCTTGATGTCAGCCAAAGCACCGACCAAGCGCTCGATGTCTTGGATGCGGTCACCAATCGAAATATAGGCCAAGATATTGCCAATATCACCAAACTCAATCTGAATGTCGTATTCGTCTCGTAGGAGGTCATAAACCTCGATACCTGTTAAGCCAATACCCTGAGTGTAAACTGACAGCTTGGTCACATCAAAATCACAGACCGAAACACCATCTATTAACTCTTTTGAGTAGGCATAGTAACCACCAATGGCATTGATTTCACGACGAGCGTACTCGGATAGCTCAATGACCTTCTCAAACGACTCTTTACCACGAAGGGCCAAGTTGCGACGTGAAATATCCAAACTAGCCATCAACAAATAAGAGGCGGATGTTGACTGGGTAAGATTGATAATCTGACGAACGTATTCAGAATTCATCTGCTCTCCGATAAGTAAAATGGAGCTTTGGGTCAAACTCCCACCAGACTTATGCATGGAAACTGCTGCCATATCAGCACCTGCATCCATAGCAGAAATTGGAAGTTTATCAGTGAAATGCAAATGCGCTCCGTGGGCTTCATCTACTAAAACCATCATGCCAGCTTCATGAGCCATTTCTGTCAACCCCTTTAGGTCTGAACAGATGCCGTAATAAGTAGGATTGTTAATCAAAATGGCCTTGGCATCTGGATGCTCCTTTATGGCCTGGGCTACTCGGTCATTTTCAAGACCTAAAGCGATACCAATCTTAGGATCTACACTCATCTCGATATAGATTGGAATGGCACCACATAGAACCAGCGCATTAATAGCAGATTTGTGGACATTTCGTGGCAGAATAATCTTATCTCCTGCCTTGCAGGTTGACAGAATCATAGTCTGTACCGATGAAGTTGTTCCCCCAATCATGAGAAAAGCATGGCTAGCTCCAAAAGCATCAGCTGCCAGCTCCTCTGCATCCCGAATAATCGAAATGGGATGGCCTAGATTATCCAAGGGTTTCATCGAATTGACATCAATGCCTACACATTTTTCTCCTAAGAGTTCGACAAGTTCTGGATTTCCTCGTCCACGCTTGTGACCTGGAACATCAAAGGGAACAATCCTTTTCTTGCGTAACTTCACCAAGGCCTCATAAATTGGGGCTTGGTTTTGATCTAACTCCTTCAAGACATACTCCTTTCAATATTTTTAGGACCTTATGAAAACTAAGGAACTAAAGGTTGACTCATGAAAAAAGAGCAGGATTTCACCTGCTCTGCAATCTTCTGACGTTTTTATGTTTGTTTCTGTTGAGTATGTCTGTTCCCGATGTTTCCTAACTCTCTAGTAGCAAATATTACGTACTTTATTGATCGTTTCACAAGATGACGTGTGCTTTCACCACACTAAAAATTTATGAATTAGGACAAGTGTCCTAACATCAACTTATAAAAGTAGGCTTTTAACCCTATCAATAATGTGGTTTTTCAACCACGCTTCGGCATTCAACCCTGCCTGTCCGTAGGCGTTTTTTACTCGGGTTTATATTTGCTAGAAAACATCATCTCATTTTCTAAGCTTTATTACTATATCATGTTTTTAAGAACTTGTAAAGCGTTTTTTGATAAAAAACAAAAATATGTTCGTAAACTCTTTGGTTTATGTAAAAAATATCGATAAATATTTTCTTGTAAACGATTATAACGTGAACAAAATGATTATCATATTTAATTTTAAATTTTTTATGCTATTCTATACTCTTTATCTTCGGTGTTTGATCTATCAGAGAAGATGTCGACATTTTTATATCATTAAAATCGTGCAACTTTTTTCAGATACTTTTAAAAGATTGATTTCTCTATATTTTTCCTTTATACTGGATAAAAAGGAGAATAGTATGTCAGAAACAAATCACGAAATTGATTCAAATTTTGCAGGTCGTTTAAATATCCTACGAGCAGGTGTTCTTGGTGCCAATGATGGGATTATTTCCATTGCTGGTGTGGTTATCGGGGTTGCCAGTGCTACAAGCAATATCTGGATTATCTTTTTATCGGGTTTTGCGGCTATCTTAGCTGGCGCCTTTTCAATGGCTGGTGGAGAATATGTGTCTGTTTCAACTCAAAAAGATACCGAGGAAGCAGCCGTTGCGCGTGAGCAAGTCTTGCTAAACCAAGATATGGAGCTAGCCAAAAAGTCCCTCTATGCTGCCTATATTCAAAATGGCGAGTGTGAAACATCAGCCCAACTTCTCACCAACAAAGCCTTTTTAAATAATCCGCTCAAGGCTTTGGTAGAGGAAAAATATGGAATTGAGTATGAAGAATTTACCAATCCTTGGCATGCTGCCATTTCTAGCTTCGTTGCCTTTTTCCTTGGAAGTTTGCCTCCAATGCTGTCAGTGACCATTTTCCCAAGTGATTACCGCATCCCTGCTACTGTCTTGATTGTAGGACTCTCACTCTTGGTGACTGGCTACACAAGTGCTAGACTTGGAAAAGCACCTACCAAAACGGCTATGATTCGGAACCTTGCTATTGGTCTCTTAACCATGGGAGTTACCTTTCTGCTAGGACAACTTTTCAGCATTTAATACTCTTCGAAAATCTCTTCAAACCACGTCAGCTTCGCCTTGCCGTATATATGGTTCCTGACTTCGTCAGTTCTATCTGCAACCTCAAAGCAGTGTTTTGAGCTGACTTCGTCAGTCTTATCTACAACCTCAAAACAGTGTTTTGAGCTGACTTCGTCAGTTCTATCTACAACCTCAAAGCAGTGCTTTGAGCAACCTGCGGCTAGCTTCCTAGTTTGCTTTTTGATTTTCATTGAGTATGAAATACAAGAAATACCTCGATTTTGAAGTCGAGGTATCTTTTTTTACATTTGCACAATCTTGCGATAGCTTCTTGAAGTAATCATGAAAATCAGCACATAGGCGATGAGGAAGATAGCGCAGATAGACAAGGTTACAGTCAACATCATAGTCGTATCCAGTACACCAATTACTTTTAGAATCAGACTAAGCATATGGTAGGCAAAGGCTAGATGTAGGAAGGCAAAGAGCAAAGGAAGGAAGAAAACAGTTAAAACCTGTTTGTTGATGGTTTGCTTGATTTGCTTTTGATCTAAACCGACTTTCTGCAAGATAATAAAACGCTCACGGTCTTCATAGCCTTCAGAAATTTGTTTGTAGTAGATGACCAGAACAGTTCCGACCATAAAGATAATGGATAGGAAAATACCGATAAAGAAGACACCACCAAAGAGGGCACTCATCTGAGTACTAGCATCTGATAAATTACTACCGTAAACATAGCTACCTTCCGTGTTTAATTGAGCATTAAACTGATCGAGGTATTTATCATACTCGTCAGCGACCTTGAGTTGTTCTTCTTCACTGGCATTTACATTCATACCACCGTAAAACTGATTATAGATAGCCGAATCTGGGAATTGATCCAAAAAGGCTTGTAAATCAGGTACAACAAGATAATTGTAATCAGCAGTCAAAATATTAAACTGATTTGGAACGTGGTTCACAATGAAATCTTTATTAAATTCTTCTTTGACAGAAAATTGATGATCATTCAGAATTAGAGTTTTCTGTTCTTTAACTCCCTCATTCTTGGCAAAGAGTCCGACCTCATTTCCTGATAGAGACAGTTTTTGACCAGTCATGTTTTCATAATCTTTTTGGTCAAATACCATAAAAACTGTTGTGGGTTGGACACGATTTTGTCCTTTTTCAAAAAGTGTTAACTTATTTCCTTCTTGGTTTGCAACACCAAAGTAAGTATAACGAATCACTTCTTTCTCTTTAATCTTATAACCTTTGTCACTTGCAAACTGGCTCAAGAGTTTGTCCAAGTCTTCTTTTTCAACATTTTGCCCTGAAACTCCAAAATCATGAGGATTTAGAACTTTTTTAAAGCTTTCTGCGGAATTGAAAATGCTTGTCGCTGCTGACATGGTTACCAAAACCATTGTTGACAAGATAGCGATAGTTGCTAGTCCAACCGCATTTTTCTTCATACGGAAAATCAAGTTGGAAACAGAGATGAGGTTATTAGGTTGGTAATAGTATTTCTTATTTTTCTTTAAGATTTGTAGGAAGACTGTAATTCCTGCATTAAACAAGAGATAAGTACCAAAGATAACCAGCAAAACAGCTATGAAGAAGGTTGTTAAGGCTGTAAGAGGATCTTTTACCGTAAGGGCAAGATAATAGCCAATCCCTAAACTAATCGAACCAAGAATCGTTTGGAGAGGTAGGAAACGACCTTTTTTCTCTCCGCTTGCTTTCTCACGCGAGAGCTGGAGGGCATTCATACGGGCGATTCGAAGGGCATTCAGGAACATGAGGCCTAGGAAAATCAAACCAAAGACAACAAGTACTGTAATGACAACTTTCATCTGGAAGGTAGCGACCAGCTCAACCTTCAATTTCATCAGCTTGAGCAAGAAAGCGAAAATCAACTTGTCAAACAAGGCTCCAATACCGATACCTGCTCCAACAGTTAGAATCCCAAATAGCACTAACTCCTTAAAGGTCATACTGATCAGGTGACGTTTCTCCAAGCCCAACATGCCATAAATTCCTAGTTCCTTGGAACGGTTTTTCATGACAAAACTATTGGCATAGAGGACGATAATGGCTGACGCAAGGGTGACGACAAACATACCAAATCCTAGAGTAGCTTGAATGGTTGATCCTCCACGAATTTCCGCAATCTTGGGATTGAAGGTTAGAGAGTAAAAGAGATAGGTGACTGTGACTGCTAAGAGAACAGCCAGCGCAAAAGGATAGTAGAGTTTGCGGTTTTTAATCAAGTTCGATACCGCTAACTTATTGGTTAATCGAAACATACTAATTCACCTCGCTTGCCATGACAGTCAAGGTATCAGAGATTTCTTGGAACATCTGACGTTCTGTCTTCTCTCCACGGTAGATTTGATTGTATAGAATGCCGTCCTTGATAAAGAGTACACGTTTAGCTCTGCTGGCTGCTGCTGTTGAGTGGGTTACCATGAGAATGGTTTGGCCGCGCTCATTGATTTCATCAAAGACATCAAGTAAGGCTGCAGATGACTTGGAGTCAAGAGCTCCTGTTGGCTCGTCCGCAAGGAGAATTTCAGGTTCAGTGATGATGGCGCGAGCTACTGCTACACGCTGTTTTTGCCCACCTGAAATCTCGTAAGGGTATTTCTCTTGCAATTGGTTGATACCTAGATTCTCAGCTGTCACCACCAATTTCTTCATCATCTCCGTAATAGGTCTTCTTGACAAGACAAGCGGAAGCAGGATATTGTCTTTAACAGACAGGGTATCTAGCAAGTTAAAGTCTTGGAAGACAAAGCCTAGCTTTTCACGACGGAAGCTAGAAGCCTGTGAATTTTTAATAGTTGCTGTATCAGTTCCATTCAGGTAAACCTGACCACGAGTTGGTTTATCCAGCATAGCTAGAATATTGAGAAGAGTTGATTTACCAGAACCAGACTCACCCATGATGGCAACGTAGTCACCCTTTTCTACGGTAAAGTGAATATCCTTGAGGGCTTCTACTTGGTTACCCTGAAAACGTGTTTTGTAAATTTTTTGAACGTGTTTTACATCTAAAAGTGTCATGAGAATCTCCTTTCTTAATATCCCATCAAATGAAATGTTGCTTGCATCATAGCGCATCCCAGCTGAACACGCTCGATATCTTTGTGGCTTGGTTTTCTTGTTTTCTTATGTAAGATTTGTTTCATGATGTTACTCCTTTGTTCTTTATAAGTCTAGTTTACATCAAAAAAAGACTGCTTGCCATAACCTAACCTTACAAAATAGACTTTAATCTTACATTTTTGTAAGATTGGGGGAAATGTAGGAAAAATTACTTAGAAAATGATTTGATTTCCTATTTTTAAAATTGTAAAATATAAGTATGAAAAGGCTTACTTTGGAAAGGAGGAATTGGAACTAACATTTGAGTAAGCTTACCTAGATAACATACCATTAAATTGAACACTTGTAAGTCGTTCTAAGTATCAGGAAAGAAGGTGCGCTTTAATGAAACACAAAGAACATATACTCATCGGACTTCTCTATCTCCTCTCTCCATTCATCGGTCAACTCTTAGTTGAAAAAACATACTTTATCGATACAGAATTTACAGCTACTGCTTATGCTATTTGCTGGCTATCAGTTGTTATCAGCATCCACTATTTTTCAAAAAATGTATTGTCTCAGCATGAAAAATCAGATTAGAAATCTAAGTTCAAAATATTATTTTTAGTTTGTAGATGAATCTGGAAAAATATTATTAAAAGTAAAAAAGCTTTAAATCAAGCAGTTTAGACTATTGATTTAAAGCTTTTTGCATATTTCAAATCTTTTGTAAAACCTCACCAAAACCATCCTTCATTATCGTCAATGGCTTGGGCTTCTTTTCGTTTGCGTGGGCCTGTTCCGTACATTTCTGCTTCGATTTCTTCCTTGGTTGGCATGACAGAAGCTAGGATGATATAGATAATCACGCCAAGTCCAAAGTTTGCAACTGTAAAAATGGCAAACAAGAAACGAACAAGGGTAACATCAAAGTTCCACTTGTCTGACAGACCTGCCAAAACTCCTGAAATCATGCGATTTCGTCTCATTTTATAAAATTTACTGTTCATGATATTTCCTCTTTCTGCTAGGTTAGTCATAGTATATCACGGGTAGGCTCAGCTTTCATCAGTCCTCAGGCTGATTTACTAATAGCAATTTACCTCTACAAACTCCACAGCGATAGCGTTGAGTATCAATCCTTCTCTTGCGATGATAAGTTTGCTGGCAGGATTGGCAACGATAAAGTTTGAGTGGTTTAGAGTGGCTATTTGTCAAGGAGGGCACAAAGCGTAATCCATCCACTGCTTTCAAAAGTTCCTTAAAATCCCGATCCTTGTGTTGATAGCCCTTCCCTTGAAAATAGAGATGATAATGACAGAGTTCATGTCGGACAATTTTCCTAAAAACATCCAGACCCAGTTCCTGATAAACCTTGGGATTAAAATCCAAATGCCCATCTTTGGGGAAAAATCGCCCACCTGTCGAACGTAGACGAGAATTCCACTGGGCTCGATGGATAAAAGGTCTCCCGAAGTCTTCTAGCGAAACCTGCTTAACGAAATCAGTCAGTTTCATTTGGAGCTAAGAGCGACAGATTGACTTTTTCACGTTCAGTATCAATTTTCTTGACCCAAACGGTCACCAAATCACCAACTGACACCACTTGGCTAGGATGTTTGATAAATTTGCGACTCATATGGGAAATATGAATCAGACCGTCCTCGTGAATCCCAATATCAACGAAGGCACCGAAGTCAACGACATTACGCACCACACCTTCCAGCTTCTGTCCGACTACTAAATCCTTAATATCTAGGACATCTTGGCGAAGTACAGGTGCGTCAAAGGAATCACGGAAATCTCGACCTGGTTTGAGAAGATCTGCAATGATGTCTTTAAGAGTTTCTGGACCAAGGTCTAGCTCTTGCGCCATTTCCTTGACTGAAAGCGACTTGAGTTTGCTTTGTGCTTCTTCATTCAAGCCCGTAATGTCCAAACGTTTGAAAAGTTCCTTAACGGCAGCGTAATTTTCTGGGTGAACTCCTGTATTATCAAGGATATTGCTACTTTCTGGGATACGAAGGAAACCAGCTGCCTGTTCAAAGGCCTTGGCGCCCAGACGCGGAACTTTCTTGATTTGAGCGCGTGAAGTGATTTTTCCTTCTTCCTCACGGTATTTGACGATATTTTCAGAGATGGTTTTATTGAGTCCAGCTACGTGTGAAAGAAGAGCTGGGCTGGCCGTATTGACATTGACACCGACTTGGTTAACCACCGTGTCCACGACAAAGTCTAGACTTTCAGATAGTTTCTTTTGGCTGACATCGTGTTGGTACTGGCCGACACCGATTGACTTAGGATCGATTTTGACCAATTCCGCAAGGGGATCTTGCAAACGACGGGCGATAGAAATAGCAGAGCGTTTTTCAACAGTCAAGTCTGGAAACTCCTGACGAGCAAGTTCGCTGGCAGAATAGACCGAAGCACCACTTTCATTTACGATGACATAACTAACCTCAGGAAAATCTTTAAGAACTTCCGCCACAAAGGCTTCACTTTCTCGACTGGCAGTTCCATTTCCAATAGCTATAATCTCTACACCGTATTGACCAATCAAGTCCGCCAGATCTTTCTTGGCTTCTTCGATTTGACGAGCTGATGCTGGTTTGACAGGATAAATGACCTGAGTTGTCAACATTTTTCCTGTTGCATCAACGACAGCTAGCTTGGCACCTGTACGAAAGGCAGGGTCAAATCCTAGAACCACGCGCCCTTTCAGCGGAGCAACCAAGAGCAGATTGCGTAGGTTGTCAGAAAAAAGTTGGATAGCTCCTTCTTCTGCTTTTTCAGTCAATTCTGTTCGAATACGGCGCTCGATAGCAGGTAAGACTTTTTTCTTAACTGACTGCTGAACCACTTCATCAATATAGGCATTCTTCACCTTGAAACGAGCAGCAAAGAAGGCAAGAATACGGTCCGTCGCATGTTCAAAACTGACCTTCAAAATTCCTAGTTTCTCCCCACGATTAAGCGCCAAGGTACGATAGCCTTGCATAGTTCCCACTGTCTCTGAAAAATCATAGTAAATCTGAAAAACCTGCTTTTCATCAAGACTTTCATCCTTGACTTGAGAAGTGAGTTTAGAGTGTCTCAACACCTCCTGATAAGTCATGGCGCGCAGTGTCACATCTTCCGATAAGGCTTCAACCAAAATATCAACTGCACCAGACAATGCTTCCTTGCCAGTCGCAAATCCTTCACAGACAAACTTTTCAGCCTCTTTCTCTAAGTCCGCTACATTCTGCAAGATTAAGCGAGCAAGAGGAAAGAGTCCAGCTTCACGAGCAATGGTTGCCTTGGTTCGACGCTTTTCCTTGTATGGAAGATAGAGTTCTTCTACGTCTGCTAATTTTTCGGCAGCTAAGATAGCTTCTTCCAACTCTTTAGTCAACTTGCCTTGTTCTTGAATCTTAGCTAAAACAGCTTCCTTACGGTCGTTGAGATTTGTCAGACTTTTATCCAAGTCAATAATGGCCTTAATTGCCACCTCATCCAAACTACCAGTCATGTCCTTGCGATAACGCGCGATAAAGGGAATAGTCGCCCCTTCAGCTGTCAAACTTAGAACGGTATCAATTTGCTTTAACGTCACTCCCAAATCCAGGGAGATTTTTTCATATTTTTTATCCATGAATCTATTATACCATAAGCTGGAAGGCTTGCTCCAATCCTTTTCATACTCAATGAAAATCAAAAAGCAAACTAGGAAGCTAGCCGCAGGTTGCTCAAAACACCGTTTTGAGGTAGCAGATAAGACTGACGAAGTCAGCTCAAAACACGGTTTTGAGGTTGTAGATAAGACTGACGAAGTCAGTCACATATATACGGCAAGGCGAAGCTGACGTGGTTTGAAGAGATTTTCGAAGAGTATCAACTATCGAAAACAAATTAAAAAACTCCCTTTTCCTTAAAATAATAGTATAATAGAGGTAGAATTTAGAATCGAGGTACACCTATGGCTGTAAAATTTACAAAACGAGACGACTTGGACAAGATGTTTGAAGAGTTTGCGAAACTCCCTGATTTGAAACAAGTCACTTTCCCTGATGACAAAGAGAAAAAAGCCAAAGCAGAAAAGAAAAACTAGATGACTGCTTTCCAACAACTCCCGTCTAGTGTGCTTCAGACTGGGGCTATTTTTCTCTCTATAATCATTGAAGCCCTTCCCTTTGTTCTGATAGGAAGTATTGTTTCAGGGCTGATTGAGGTCTATATCACACCTGACAAGGTTTATCATTTTCTCCCTCGAAATCGTTGGGGGAGAATCTTTTTTGGGACCTTTGTCGGTATGCTTTTCCCTTCTTGTGAATGTGGAATCGTCCCCATCATCAATCGTTTTCTGGAAAAGAAGGTTCCAAGTTACACGGCCGTTCCCTTTCTTGTAACAGCACCTGTTATCAATCCCATTGTTCTCTTTGCGACCTATTCTGCCTTTGGCAACTCCTTCCATATCGCCCTGTTACGAGCTCTTGGTTCCATTGTTGTGGCTGTGATACTTGGGATTTTTCTAGGATTTTTCTGGCAAGAACCGATTCAGAAAAAAAATCGTCTGGCCTGTCATGAGCATGATTTTTCTCACTTGACCCCTGCAAAAAAAGTTTTTCAGGTCTTTGTGCAGGCCATTGATGAATTTTTTGATACGGGACGCTATTTGGTATTTGGCTGTCTCTTTGCCTCAATAATACAGGTTTATGTTCCGACTCGGATTCTGACCTCTATCAGTGCGACCCCTCTTTTTGCCATCCTGCTCTTGATGCTTTTGGCCTTTCTTCTTTCTCTCTGTAGTGAGGCCGATGCTTTTATCGGAGCTTCTCTTCTCTCGAGTTTCGGCTTAGCACCAGTTTTGGCCTTTCTCGTGATTGGCCCAATGCTGGATATCAAAAATATTCTCATGATGAAAAATTACTTGAAAGCACGATTTATCAGTCACTTCATAACGATTGTGACTCTTGTCGTCTTAGTGTATTCTCTCTTGATTGGAGTCATCCTATGATTCGATTTTTAGTTTTAGCTGGCTATTTTGAATTGACTATTTATCTCCATCTGTCGGGCAAATTGAACCAGTACATCAACATGCACTATTACTATCTGGCCTATATTTCCATGGTGCTTTCCTTTGCTTTGGCAATCGTTCAATTGTATATCTGGATGAAGCAAGTCAAAACCCACAGTCATCTGAACAGCCGATTGGCCAAGATGACGAGTATTTCTCTTCTGGCTATTCCACTTGTCATCGGCTTAACTTTCCCAACTGTTAGCTTGGATTCTCAGACCGTTTCTGCCAAAGGCTACCATTTTCCTTTATCAGAAGGCACGGATCAAGCCATTCAGACCAGTGAAGGAACGACAAGCCAATATTTGAAACCAGATACCAGTTCTTATTTTTCAAAAGCAGCTTATGAAAAGGAAATGCGAACTGCGGCGGATAAATACTTGTCCCAAGATAGTATTCAGATCACTAATGAAAACTATATGGAAGTCATGGAGGCTATCTACGACTATCCAGATGAATTCGAGGGCAAGACAGTCCAGTTCACAGGCTTTATCTATAACGACCCCAGTCATGCCAATAGCCAATTTCTATTCCGCTTCGGCATTATTCACTGTATCGCGGATTCAGGTGTCTATGGATTGCTGACCAAGGGAAATACCCGTCAGTATGAAAATAACACTTGGATAACGGCCAAAGGAAAACTGGTCAATCACTATCATAAAGAACTCAAACAAAACCTCCCAACCTTGGAAATCGATAGCTTTACCAAAGTCGATAAACCAGAGAATCCCTATGTGTATCGCGTGTTTTAAAAAGCAAGATAAAAACGAACAAGTTCTCTTCTGAATGACAGAAAAAGAGCCTGTTCGTTTTTTGTTGAGTATTGTATAGTAGAATATAAATTGCGATTTTTAATATGATATATAACTAGTGAACAAGTCACAAATCAAATACATTTTCATTCTCTACTTAATACTATGCTTGTTCATCTTTTGTTCAAAGATGGTCGTGATAATTTGACGCAATTCTTCGCGTTCTTTTTCTGGAATTTCACCACTTGTTTGAGCTGTAGCGTAGAGTTCAGGGTATTCAATTGAAATGCGTTTAATCGTACGTGTCGTAGCATGTTTTCTGACGAAAAATGGGATTCGCTTAATCAAGTCTTGTGGGACAAGCGCAAGAATCTTCTCAGCAGTTTCCTTGTCACTAATCTTAGACGTAGTCAGCCCCTTCTTTATCATTTCCTGTTCTTTTTCTGTAAAATCTTTTAATTCCATTCGATTAGTCCTCCTTTTTTCTTTAAGTTAAATTATATACCAATTGTAGCAAGACGACAAATAGTCTGTTTGTAAAATCTTCTCTATACTACAATTTTCCTGTCACTCTTAATTGCTCTTTAATGAAAAATCACAAATCCATTTGACGAGATGACAAGCTGATTCTCTAATTCTTGGCAATTGCTTGCTAGTGCTACTGCTTCTTTCTCTACAATATAATCTTCTTTTGATTGGTTAAAGATAGCTTTAAGAATTTGTCCATCGTATTTCCATTCCAAAGTTACTACATCTTGTTTGATTTCTTGGAGGCTATACTTGCCATGCGAAATGATTTCTGACGCATGTTTGCGAATCTTTATCAGCCTCTTCATAAAGTTCAGCATGTCATTATCACTTGATACGCGTTCCCAAGGCATACAACGACGACAATCTGGGTCTGGACCGCCAGTCAAGGAAAGCTCGGTTCCGTAGTAGATACATGGTGTTCCCTTTTGTAAAAAGAGAAAGGCTAAGGCTGATTTGACCAGTTGAACATCCTCATTGGCCGTCCACAAGATTCGCTCTGTATCATGCGAATCCAAGAGATTAAACATAACTTCTGAAATCTGCTGTTTGTAATACATAGATTGGTCATTGATTTCATCGATGAACTGGTCTGTCTTCTTAACTCCTCGTAAGAAATAGTCCTTGATGCTATCAGATAAAGGATAATTCATGACCGCGTGGAACTCATCTCCATTTAGCCAAGGCTGAGACGTATGCCAGACTTCTCCTAAAATATAAAGATCAGGCTTTTTAGCTAGAACTGTCTTGCGAAAATCCCTCCAAAACTGATGGTCAATCTCATTAGCCACATCCAAACGCCAAGCATCGATATCAAACTCTTCAATCCAATAAGTCGCAACCTTTAAAAGATAATCCTTGACCTCTGGATTAGCTGTATTTAATAATAGGGGTAACTATTGCCGGCGAGGCTAGTTACCCTTAAGTTATTGGTATGACTGGTTTTAAGCGCAAAAAAAGTTGCTTTTTCGTACCTATTAATGTATCGTTTTAAATGACTAGTAAAAAACATACATAGAAAGGGGAAAAAGCAACTTTTTTTATTGTCATAGTTTGTGAAAACTAAGTTGTTTTTATGTGTTATAACATGGAAAAGTATACTGAGAAAAAACAAAGAAATCAAGTATTTCAGAAATTTATTAAACGTCATATTGGAGAGAATCAAATGGATTTAGTTGAAGATTGCAATACATTTCTGTCTTTTGTAGCTGATAAAACTTTAGAAAAACAGAAATTATATAAAGCTAATTCTTGTAAAAATCGATTTTGTCCTGTCTGTGCTTGGAGAAAAGCTAGAAAAGATGCATTGGGTTTATCTTTGATGATGCAATATATTAAGCAGCAAGAGAAAAAGGAGTTTATCTTTTTAACTTTGACTACACCTAATGTAATGAGTGATGAATTAGAAAATGAAATAAAACGTTATAATAATTCTTTTAGAAAACTTATAAAGAGAAAAAAAGTAGGTAGTGTTATAAAGGGATATGTTCGTAAGTTAGAGATTACATATAATAAAAAAAGAGATGATTATAATCCTCATTTTCATGTGTTAATTGCAGTAAATAAATCGTATTTCACAGATAAAAGATATTATATTAGCCAACAAGAATGGTTAGATTTATGGCGTGATGTAACGGGCATTTCAGAAATAACACAAGTTCAAGTTCAAAAAATAAGACAAAATAATAATAAAGAATTATATGAAATGGCTAAGTATTCTGGTAAAGATAGTGATTATTTAATAAATCAAAAAGTCTTTGATGCATTTTATAAATCACTTAAAGGTAAACAGGTATTAGTTTATTCAGGATTATTTAAAGAGGCTAAAAAGAAATTAAAAAATGGGGATTTAGATTACTTAAAAGAAATTGATCCAACCGAATATATCTATCAAATTTTTTATATTTGGAAACAAAAAGAGTATTTAGCTAGTGAACTTTATGACTTAACAGAACAAGAAAAAAGAGAAATTAATCACAAAATGATAGACGAAATCGAGGAAGAACAATAACAAAATATAAGTGCTAACAGCTGACCTCCCGATAACACCATGTAGTTATTGGGAGGTCAGCTGTTGAATTATGCACGAGTATTTTAAAAGTTATTGTGATGACGACGATAAACGATTATCAAAAGTATAATGTTAAAATGCTTTATTATACTAACGTTATATAAACATTATACTTTCGTTATACAAATTTTAACCCTGTTAGGAACTATAAAAAATCATGAAAATTTTAATTTGCATGTAACTGGGCAGTGTCTTAAAAAATCGACACTGAATTTGCTCAAATTTTTGTTTGTAGAATTAGAATATATTTATTTGGCTCATATTTGCTTTTTAAAAGCTTCTGTAGTTTTTTAGGCATAAAACTATATGATTTACCCCTAAATCTTTAAAATGCCCCTTAAAATTCAAAATAAAGGCATTTAAAATTTAAATATTTCTTGTGATAAAGTTTGTTAAAAAGGAGTGGTTTTATGACTGTTATGTGGTTATCGATTATAGGTATGTGGTTTTGTATTGGAATGGCATTTTTTGCTATCAAGGTTATTAAAAATAAAAATTAGACCACGCATTTATGCCGAGAAAATTTATTGTGCGTTGAGAAGAACCCTTAACTAAACTTGCAGACGAATGTCGGCATAGCGTGAGCTATTAAGCCGACCATTCGACAAGTTTTGGGATTGTTAAGGGTTCCGAGGCTCAACGTCAATAAAGCAATTGGAATAAAGAAGCGAAAAAGGAGAAGTCGGTTCAGAAAAAGAAGGATATGGATCTGGAGCTGTAATATAAAAACCTTCTTCAACTAACGGGGCAGGTTAGTGACATTAGAAAACCGACTGTAAAAAGTACAGTCGGCATTATCTCATATTATAAAAGCCAGTCATTAGGCCTATCTGACAATTCCTGAATAGAGTTCATAAACAATCCTGCATGATAACCATCACAAACAGAATGATGTACCTGTAAAGATAGCGGTAAATATATTGAATTACCTTTATTAATGAATTTTCCTGCTGTAATAATGGGTAGAAGGTAATTACTATTATTATTGATATTTAAGTTAAACCCAGTAAATGAAGTCCATGGAATAATAGAAAGAGAAAAAGCATTTTCAGGTATAGGTGTTTTGGGAAACAATTTCCCCGAACCATTATATTTCTCTACATCAGAAAGGTATAAATCATAAAACTCTTTGAAGTCATTCTTTACAGGAGTCCAAATACCAGAGAATGTTTTAGATACACCATCAAAAATTGTATAAAGTGGCTCTAACTTATCCCAATAACCTAACTCTCCGTCGCTATTGTAACCAGTTCTAAAAGCTGTATTTGAGTTTATCACCCTTGTCACTAAGAAAATAAATGCAGGGTAAAATTTATATCCTTCTTGTTTTATGTTTCGGTATAAAACACTAATATCAATTTCTGTGGTTATACTAAAAGTCGTTTGTTGGTTCAAATAATGATTAAATATCTCTTTTCTCTTCCAATTGTCTAAATCAATTTTATTAAAGTTCATTTGATATGCCTCCTAAATTTTTATCTAAAGTGAATTTAGGAGGCTTACTTGTCTGCTTTCTTCATTAGAATCAATCCTTTTTTAAAAGTCAATATTACTGTAACATAAATATATATATTTTAAAAATATCCCACTTTATCCAATTTTCGTTTGTTGAACTAATGGGTGCTTTAAATGATTACAGGTATAATTTTGCCCTTATGTTTTCTAATAATTTGAATTTTTTTACTAATTTGTATGTTTTCTTCTTGATTTATCTCTGTAAGCGCTTCATCGATATGTGATATTAGGCGAGTTCCCTCTCCTTTACCAATATAGAAAGGTAGTTGCTTACCTTCTTCATAGAGTCCGTAAACATAGTATTTATCTTTTTCATTTTTGGTAGCACCAGTAATATCATTTAATTTTTGATAATTCATTTTTTTACTCCTATTTAAATATATTATAAAAGTTCTGCTCCATACTATTAAAAATTAATTAAAATAATCCTCTTATTCTACCTTCATTCTGATTCTGAACTATTTATATGTTAAACTATATTTTCTTTAAAATCAAGTAAAATCCTAGAGAATAATCTAAATAAATTTGGGGACAATATATAGGTTTACTAATAACTACACAATACAGTATTTACGATAGCATTAAAAAGAGACTGTTTTATTTATGCTCTAGCTTTTTCAATGAATCTTCTAATACTTTTTCAACCTCTTTTTTAGCAGAATATCGTTTGACTTTTAATAAATTCTCAGGTTTTAAAGAAGGATTACTAGGATTACTCGTTTCATAACAATTTTTATACTCTTTTAATTGAGGAATTGCATCGTACCACTTATTGTAAGATCGTGTGATGATAATGATTACAGGATCATTGTCATCCAAAACACGTTCTCTAATTAAATTGAATAAAAACTTTTGTGTTGGGAAATAACCTTCTTTGCTTATAAAATCATTTAATTTATCATCGTACTTAGTAGAGTAATATGGAAAATATTCAGCTAAAGCAACGTGTTTTGAAAACCAAGGAAGCTTTTCTTTTAAATCCTGTAAATTGTCTACATCATCAAACCATACTTTAAACTTTTTAGCCCAGTAACCAAATTCATTCGTATCTAGGTCAAAAGCATGAAAATAGAGGTTTCCTTTTAGCTGTAGATTATTTAAAAGAGTCTTTTGGTAGTTTTTATCGTGGTCATAAAGTGTTTTAAATTCAGGGGTGTAGCCAGGATTTTTAGATAAAACAATGATATCAGCATTTTGAATATCCCCCACAAATTGTTGCGGACAAAAACCTAATTGTAAACGGTAGATATCATCTTTTAGATTTTTGTAGTGTTTTGTAGAGGTGTATTTTTTGATTAGTTCAACATCTTCGGTAGCAAGAATAGCTTGCTCTCCATTTATATCGACGTTAGATAATTGATTCCAGGGATTTTTAGTTGTAGTCATTTTATTTTTCCTTTCTTTTTGTAGAATTACTATATTTTACGATGTTTTAATATTAAATACAAAAATAGATTTTATTAATATATTCTCGATTATAAAAGAATCTGAGTGAGGAAACGATTTTGAATATCAATAGATATAATATTATTTATATCACCTTTCACACCGCCGTAAATGATGTTCGGAATACGTCGGCTCTACTAAACTGTAACGAATTCTCATTGCCAAGTCTACAAATTATTTTCAATACTATAGGCCAGATAGAATTAACTAAAAAGTATAAGACTAGTACAAAAAGTCCGATAAATTGGAAATATTTTGAGAACAACGATTAATTTAAAAAAGAATGACGGTGAGATTTATTACTTTTATTTATACTCACTTTGTTAGTTTAATTAAAAGCCATTTTTTTACCATAATCTAAGAGATAGCAATTTTTAATAGGCTTTATTTTAAAACTCAAGATCTAACAACCATTTCAATTAGTTAAATCTTTCAATCTTTCTTCTCCAGATTTAAGCATATCCTTCTCTACTTGACTCCACTCCCCAAACAGTAACTCTTGAAGAACATCCGCTGCTGAAGTTGTATTTTCTTTTGAATCATATACACAACTTCTATCTCGTTGGTAAATTTGAATTCTTTCAAAGATAGCTAGTTCTTCCAATTGCCGTGTATTATCAACTAAATGATTTACAATGAAATCATGATGTTCTTTTGGAGTTGCGCGTGCTTGATTTGGATTGATAGCGTATAGTTCTTCGTATCGGATAAGAGTACTTAGATAGGACAGCTCAGGCTTTGTCGCAATCAAGGCTAATTGTACTTCATATCCCTTATTTTTCAAGAGTTGTGCTGTTTTCTTTGGAACATCAACTGTTCGTAAAGTTCCCTCTATCAAAAGATTGTATCTCAAATGACTTAATTCGGTTACTAAAGACTCTACCATTTTACCTGCAAAATCTTTGGTGTATTCTACACTGTCTTTGCCATATTCTTGCTGCAGTTCTAAATAGCGTGGATGCTGAGAACGAAAACTATCGCCATCTATGATAACAATATTTCCTTGAAATTCTTTCTGTTTAATACGATGAATTGTAGTCTTGCCAGCACCACTTTGCCCTCCAAGCAAAATCGCTACAGGTTTCTTACTGGACTTTTTTCCTCTTGTCAGAGAACGAAGATTCCGTGCTAAAGCATGTTTGAATTCACTATCAGTATAATCTTGGAATTCCACTAGGCTACCATCCGCTTTTCAGATATCTCTAACATACGTTCAATTCCATCCAAATAGCCGCTATATCTCTCTATTTCATCAAAAGTTTCTACTAAATAGATATTCGTATGAATCAAGTCAGATAGATCATCACTCATTAAAATCCAAGGATTAGATTCATCATCAACGCTAATTCCCTGACTATCTTGATAACGATAGAGTCGAGATAATAGATTAGCACCTCTTTCTTTCACAATTTCAATTTTTAAAGTCAATTCATAATCTTCAACAGGATTGAGCATTTTATCTTCTCCTACGATATCGACATAAGATACATTAAACTTCTGACAAATGATGTCTATTAGTTCCGTAGAGACTGAACTCGTTCCATTTTCATACCGACTCAAACTATTACGTGAAATACCTACAATCCGTGCAAATTCGGGTTGGGTTAAGTCATGTGTTTTACGTAAGGATTTTATGTTCTTTCCAATCATAGCAAACTCCTTTATTTTCATAAATCCATTATAGCATAAAAAAGCAAAACGCACCAAAAATGGTGCGTTATTTCTTGTTTTTCTAGCCTAAACTTTACTTCTGTAAAAGTCACCTAAAGAGCCATAAATATTTATTCTTGTATTAATTTTTTCGATGCGCAAACGATATCTACAAATACATCTATAACGATTCACCTTTTAGGATTTTTATTGTCAAAATTGCCTTTATCTACAAAGGCAAAATGCTTATAAAATAGCTTGAAATCAAGGATTATCACCTTTTTCGTTGTAGAAACACTCCACATGTGATTATTAGGCTATTAGCAAAGCGTATCCAATACCTCAATAAAGTGTTGTTTTTACTGATATTTTAACTATATTGTATAGTCTACTATTTAAATCTCAATTAGGATATTTTATAGAATACCCAAAATTCAACAATAACTAAAAGTAAGATTTCATTGTATTTCCTTGTTGGTCTTTCATATCACGAATTTTATTTTTCAGAATATTAAAGTTACAAATTTCATCTCTAATATCGTTATCCGCTCTGTAGCCATTAATCATCTCAGTCAGAGTTTTCCCGTTACTACCATTCTTTATAGTAGTATTTACTCTTTTTATACTGCTTTCAAAAGGCTCATATGTTTTATACTTAATTACTTCGTCTTTAAAATTAAATAAAGGTGTATCCGGCTTAGCATTCCATAAAATAATCAACCACATTATAGCATTATAAAGCTGCTTTGCAGTTTCATTCCACTTTTCAGGTTGTAAATTTCCACTCCCTGTATTGTCATATTCTTGTCTATTATTTACATGAGAATCACCTACAAGCGGATTAAAAAGAGGTAGCCCTTTGTGATTAATTAGTTCTAAAAAATCCCTTGCCGCACCCATGCCACACTGAATAACTTCCTTCTTGCCATCAATTTTACTCTCAGCGATAAATACATAATATTCATCTTAAATAGTTGCTCCTGCATCACTATGTTTTTGTTGATTTGCTAACAGCTTAATATGTGCTTTAGGCTGAACTTCAAAATCTCTAACAATTCTTTGTCTTGTTTCATGTCCTCTACAATTCATTTAAGTTCTCCTTTACAAGTTTAGTAACTAGCCTTATTATACTATACAAGTTGAGTAAAAAATCATAACCTTCATCAACTAGTTTTTGAAAATCACAAATCCTTTTGGAGAGATGACAAGCTGATTCTCTAATTCTTGGCAATTGCTTGCTAGTGCTACTGTTTCCTTCTCTAAAAGATAATCTTCTTTGGACTGGTTAAAGATAGCTTTAAGAATTTGTCCATCGCATTTCCATTCCAATGCTACTACATCTTGTTTAATTTCTTGGAGACTATACTTGCCATGCTGAATGATTGCTGACGCATGTTTGCGAATCTTAATTAGCTTCTTCACGAAGTTCAGCATATCATGGTCACTTAATACACGTTCCCAAGGCATACAACGTCGACAATCTGGATCTGGACCTCCGGTCAAGGCTAGCTCGGTTCCGTAATAAATACACGGTGTTCCTTTTTGTAAAAAGAGAAAGGCTAGGGCTGATTTAACCAGTTGAACGTCTTCATTTGCCGTCCACAGGATTCGCTCTGTATCATGAGAATCCAAGAGATTAAACATAACCTCTGAAATCTGTTGCTTGTAATACATAGATTGGCCATTGATTTCATCGATGAACTGCTCTGTCTTCTTAACACTTCGTAAGAAATACTCCTTGATGCTATCAGATAACGGATAATTCATGACTGCATGGAACTCATCTCCATTTAGCCAAGGCTGAGCCGTATGCCAGACTTCTCCTAAAATATAAAGATCAGGCCTTTTAGCTAGAACTGCCTTGCGAAAATCCCTCCAAAACTGATGGTCAATCTCATTAGCCACATCCAAACGCCAAGCATCAATATCAAATTCTTCAATCCAATAAGTCGCAACCTTTAAAAGATAATTCTTGACCTCTGGATTGGCTGTATTTAGCTTAGGCATATAGTCCTCGAAACCAAAAGCATGATAAGGTAAATCTCTCTTATTGGCTAGGTTTTCAGTTGTCACTGGAAATTGTTGAATATGGAACCAATCTTTATAAGCAGATTGCTCACCATTTTTGACAACATCTTGCCATTGAGGAGATTGCGAACCAATATGGTTAAATACAGCATCCAGCATGATTTTCATGCCACGCTGATGCGCTTGCTCAACCAGCTCCCTAAAGGTCTCCTTGTCTCCAAAATGACGGTCAATTTCAAAGTAATCTGTCGTATTATATTTATGATTGCTCGTAGATTCAAAGATAGGACAAAGATATAGTCCTGTAATACCCAAGTCTTGCAAGTAATCCAGATGGTCAATAATCCCCTGTAAATCACCACCAAAGAAATCATCACCCTGAGGTGTGATAGATGAATCCCAGCCTAAAGTCCCTTCTGGGTTTAATCGAGTATTTCCATTGGCAAAGCGTTCTGGGAAAATCTGATACCATACCGTATTTGAAACCCAGTCAGGAACCTGGCAGGCATCAATCTCATGAAGATAAGGCAACTTAAATCCATTTCCAATGGCATGAAGATTTTCTAGAGAATTTTCCACACATCCTTTATCGCCATACAAAATATTTTGACCTTCTGTATCTCTGAGCTCAAAGAGATACTGGATACGTGCAAAGTCAACGGACACTTCAACCTGCCAATAATCAAAGATGGCATCAGAAGTTATCTTGGCCATTTCTTTTGTATCCTGATAAAACTCCTCCATAAAGATAAAAGGATCCCCATAGTGCAAGTTGATGCTTTCAATGTCCCCTTTCTTAGTTCGAATCCGAATATGAAGCTTCTTATCCTTATAAAGATAGGCAAACTCCGACTCAGGCCTATGGTAAATGGCTGTTAATTCCATTGTATCTGTCTCCTAGTTTACTTTTATCCGTATACAACGCAAACGTTTTCACAATTGTTAATCTAGTATACTACTTTCGTATTTTATTTTCAAGGCTTGTCCGTAGATTTTAGTGGTTTGGTTCTATAAATAAAAAAGCAGCCAGTCTTACAACTTGCTACTTTTCAAATGATGATTTACAAATGTCTTTCCAGCCACTCAATTTTTTTAAAATCCTTATTGTTATTGTGCTCATTTCGATAAGAATCTTGGGAAGAAGCCTTGTAAATACTTAAAAACTGTTCTAGATTTGGAATGCGAAAAGTGATGTTTTCGAGATGAATCAACTCTATATCCGATTCCGAAACTCCTGCAAAATCAGGTAAAGAATCGATACTTCCGAATTCAACACTCAGACCATCTTTTTTGAATTCATGCTCATGAATATCTATTAAGGCATAGCCTAAGTGTTTCATCACTTTCATTATCTTGTCCCACTCATAAATTCTGAGTTGATCAGGTGCTTCCCAACCTCTAGGATCACCAGGCACATGAATGTCAATGTCAGACGGCCCCCATTCTTCATTTGATCGGTATTCAAACCCCAAAGACCCCATGAGCGTCGGAGTGATTCCGACCTGGTTTAAATGTGAACAAATTGTTCGAAATTCATCAAATAGAGAATTCATTCCTCCTCCAATCGTTGATATAGAACTTAATTTCGTTGTGAATGATAAACTAATTTTTATCTTTTACTCTTTCGGTTTTGAAAATACTTCTACTCGCTGAGCTAGGACTTTGATTTCTACAGGTAGGTTATCCGATTTATCGCCGTCAACATCTGACTCCAATTCACTATCTGAAGAAATCTTAATATTACGCGCTCTTATATACTCAATATTATCATTTGCGACAACATCCCCTTTCAATAAATCAGGAATGACTGATAATTTGGAGAATAGAGACGCATCTTTTAAAATCAAAATATTGGCATAGCCGTCTTTGTTTTCTTCAAAGATTTTCTTATCAGCGAAGTAATTTGTCAAGAGAACCAACACATGGCTGGCTTCACCAACATAATTTCCATTTTCTGTCTCAACCTTAATGTTAAAGACCTGATCTGTCATGACAGACTTCATGGTATTTACAGCATAGGCTAAAATACCGAATTTTGTCTTGTCCTCGATTTCAACATTGTGAATCGCCTCAGGAAGAGAACCGATACTAAAGATATAACCAAAATAATTGTCATTCGCTTTTCCGATATCAATCTTATTGGTTAAGTTAAAATCGAGTTCATCGATAGCGCCATCGATGTCTTGATTGATTTCCAACAGTTTTGTAATGAGGTTACCCGTACCGCCTGGGATAATCCCTAACTTAGGAATGTAGTCTCTCTCAGCAATACCCGAAATGACTTCATTAACAGTCCCATCTCCACCAAACACAACCACTGCATCGTACTGCTCACGAGAAGCTTCTTCAGCAAAATGTGTTGCATCCAGCGCTTTTTCAGTAATTTTGGTTTCAACATATTCAAAGTATTCTTTGGCTTTATTCTCCAGCTTTTCTTTGTAATCCAAGGCCTTTTCCCCACCAGAGGTAGGGTTGATAATTACCATTGCTTTTTTCATTAATTTCTCCTTAATCTTCGTTAGAAATCTTTATATTTCATTATATGAAACTAAATGTACCCCTATTATACAATGAAAATACAGAAAAGAGAAATCTGACGTACTGGAGATTAATACGCTTTTATTCTATTTTCCCATCGCATAACTACATCCTTTAAGGGTTTATCCAAGTAAGAATAAGCCTTATCCTTTATCCAATTAGGAATGCCGTAAGCTGCCTCTGCTATGCTACCAGTGATTGCTGCGAGTGTATCACTGTCGCCACCAAGTGAGATGGCATTTCTTATCGCATCTTCGAAGTCTCTACTTTCAAGAAAGGCAATAATGGCTTGAGGGACAGTTTCCTGACATGTTTCGTTAAAACGATAGTTAGGGCGGATCTCATCTAAAGTTTGAGATAGCTTGTAGCCGTATGTCTTCTCTATATAATCCTTAATCCGTCTTTTACACTCTGTAGGATTATCATTAATTGGTTGCTCGTATTCTCTACAATAACCACCAAAGTAAAAACGACACAGAAAGATGGCATCAGCTGTAGCCATAGCACCTTTGATACCTTCTGGATGATTATGAGTTACCTCTGCAGAAAGACTCGCAAGTCCTCTAGATGATGGCCACGTACCAGTTCTCTCATAGACATCACAGTCCATGTCCCAAGCGCATGGAGAAACACGCATAGCCGAACCATTCCCAAAGCTATTGTAAGGCTCACGGTTATCGCTCTTTAGCCATGTATTAAAGCGAGCACCGTAATCAGCATTCGGATACATTCTGCCATATTTCTTCATAGCGTCAATGAAGTCGTCCTTTTGTCCCCCATGCATAATCGCTTCTGCAACAGCACAGGTCATAACCGTATCATCCGTGAAAAAGCAATCCTTCCGAAATAAAGGAAAGTCTTTTATTTTGATATTGTTCCATTCGTAAACAGAACCGACAATATCTCCAATAATTGCTCCTAGCATAAGATTCCTCCTTGTGACATATCATATTTATTACACATTCCCAATGGATTGCTCTTTAAAAATGGTGCCACCAAATCAATCCACTCTTGAGGCAGGTAAGCTGACAAATAGCCGTGATTATAGCCCTTTGCTTCATACAAAATTGTATTTGCATGTAGCTGATGAAATAATTTCGCTGATTCTTTCACACAGTTCAATTCTTTTTCACCATAGATATACAGAACTTGAGCTTTGCTAGCAGAAATCATATCTTTCAGCTTGTAATGCCCCATGTAGTTTTTGTAAATGGTCACCAATGTTTTGACGGGCGTCCTTGGAAGATCCTCCAAATAATAAGCTTTTATTTCCTTTGGATAAGCTAGTTTAGGATAGAGTTTGTTCATCATGCTTAACTGAAGTTTACAAGACAATTTATTGAACATCAGTTTACCAAATAGAGACACTAGAAAGATACTGATTTTAGCTAACCTTGGTTGAGGAATACAGAGGCTTCCGTCTATAATAGCCTTCTCAGCAATTTCACTATCTAAAGATAGAAGCTCCATGGCAATTTGACCACCAAGTGAAACACCACCGATTGCAAACAATTTTCCACTACAGTTTGCTTTGATATAGTCTAGAATCTCCAAAGCAGAATCTTCAGTAGAAACATAATCAAGTTGATATTCCTCGCCGTGGCCATTCAAAGTTGGTAGAATAATACGGTATTCTTTTGACAAGATTCGTGCTTGACAAAGATAATTCCACCAAGAACTGCCACCACCATGTATCAGTAAAATAGGAGGCAAATTCTTATTACCAAATTCATGGAATTTCATGTTTAAACTCCTTACTGTAGAACTTTCACTAGCTAATTTTCCTTGTTCAATCAGCTCTTAAAAGCAGTACCACATACTCGACATAAAACGAGTAAACACTATGTATGCCAAGTGAACATGTATGTGGGAACATGTCTATAAACCTTTTGACAATAGCATAAAGTTATCGTTAAAAGGTATTACCCCGACAAACTGTGATTTACTCATTTCATTAAATCAGCTATTTCTTTCTTCCCATACGCCTTTACATTCTGAATTACATTCTGTTTCCTCTTTATTGATTCAAACAATGATATATCTAGTACATTTGCGAATTCTTCAAACTGAACCTGCCCGATTCTTCTTATTTCTTTAAGTTTCTCGGTATCTCTTACCTTTCTCTCTGCCTCACTCTTGGGGTATCCTTGCCCAAATGGCTCCGAGAAAAGAGCTTCTATTGTTCTTTCAAGATTTTCAGTACCTGACCATGTATAATCTTCACCTAATGGTAATGATATCGCATTTCCATTATTAATCTGAGCAAATAAATAGGCATCATTCGGTGTAGGTGCATACCCGCAAATGACATCAGGCATACTATTACAAGCAAGCATCATTCCTTGTCCGGAAGAACAGCCCGTAACAACGAAATCAACTGTCCTACTTGCCAACAAGATACCTATAAGAATAGAAATTTCTATATACGAGTATTTTTCACTTTCTTCCATCGTACAGCCAAAGTTTATAACCTCAGATTTCTTTGGAGCATACCTTAATACAGCATCATAGATTATTTGATTTTTAGTCGCTTGAGAACTTGCTTGAATAACTCCGATTCTCATCATTTCACCTACTACTTCTAATTTAATTATTTCTTTTTCTTTGGTTTGGGTGCCGGTAATTCATCATATATTGAATTGAACAAGCCTTTATTTTCTACACTTCATTTATTCACTGGTTGCAACTTTTGACATCAAAACTACCGCCTCCACATATGAAAATATTTTTCTTTTATACTAATAAACAAAAGGCAGTAAAAATCATTTTAGAATGATACTGTGGAACGGAAAGATTTTCACCACTTCAAAAGAAACGGCATTCATCACTCCACTTTAAATTATAATAGATAATTCTCTAACATAGATCATCTAATTAGCAAATCGTTACTTTCAATAATGGATATACTAATCTAAAGTTAAAATTACTTTTCCTTACTAATTCTATTACTAGCCAATATTGTATAAATCAAATAACCAATAAAAATGATGATAAAAATAACATTAATTTTTAACACAAAATAGAGATTTAACAAATTTGCGAACGCATGAAATAATAGACAGTACCCCACAGATTTCGTTTGACGGTAAAGAAGCCCTAAAACAAAACTTAAAAATAATGTATATATAAAAAATAAAATAAAAGGAAATCCTTGATGACTCTCTCCAACTATAAACCATAAAGGCAGATGCCAAATCCCCCAAATTGATCCTACAATCAAATTAGATTGCCAATAAGTATATTTTTTATCAAGTAACGGTTGTAATATACCTCTCCATCCTAATTCTTCATGTCCACCACCAAAAAAAATTAATTGTATAAAGAATAGTGGCATCAGATAAATTGATACTCTGTTTAATTCTAAGGAAGATACAGAAAATAGTATCAAAATTGCTAACAAATGAATAATGAAATAAATACTACTATTTTTTCTTTTATTAAATACAAAATGTTTAAATTTTATATTATTACTTTTCAAATAAAAGCCACTTGCAATAGCTGGACCAAGTGCACCTACTATATGTAACATTCTCCCTATAAATGTTTCTAATCCCCAAATATGAGATTGAGTAAATATGGCAAGAAGCCCCCAAGCTATATAAGTAATTCCAAATGTACAATAAAGATAATTTTTTAAATTCTTTTTATCAATTTCTGTCATTTTATCTTCCTTATCTTGATTATTTTATGAATAATGTTTTTACTGCTTCTTAGTTGCTGTCGATTTTAAACTATCTATATTCTATCACAAAAACACAAAAAAAGCCTTACAATCAAGGCTTTTCTATACTTTCACAAAAATCCTAATAAATTTCCATTCAACTTCTTCTAAGCATCTTTTCTAAAAAATAAATTGACAATCTCATCTTCTGAAAAGTCTAGCTCACCAAGTTTTTCAAACAAAATTTTCACTAGCTTGTTAGATTCTTGATATCTTAACTCCTTTATTTCTTGCTCGCTTACTATGACAAAATATCCTAATGTTCCACAGCTAATAATCAAATTCTGTTCTTCGAGAACTTTCATTGCTTTTTGGACAGTTGCCGGATTACACTTCTCGTTTTCTGCTAATCTCCTTATTGAAGGAATTTGTTGTTCAGGTGCATAATCACCTCTTAAAATAGTCGTTCTTAATTTTGATGCAATTTGTAAATATAGATGGTGTTTCATTTAATCTTTTTATTATCACTTTGCCTAACAAACTTCCAATATGCAGAATAGGGGATGACTGTAGCTAGTAGAAGATAGTATTTATTTGCAAACATATCTGCTTCTCCTTTTGCATTGAAATGAATCGGAACTTTTTCTGGGAGAAATCTACAAATAACAACTATTATAGCTAGCATTACTAATAACACCAAAATATCTTTTATCAGTCTGTTTTTCATCTTATTTTTCTCCTTTAACTAGATAAAATTTTTCTTGCTTATTGTTAAATAAACACCCATTGTAATAACCAATAAAACTACTGATACTAACTGTAAAACAAATATAATCGGAAGATTAAACAGCCAATTAATCAAAAGTGGCGTAATAAGCGCAATCATACCAATAATTCCAGTTACAATAACAGGAAGACTTTGTTTGACAACTATCATCTCACTGTCCCAATCATAGTTAGGATATTTTTTATTTAATGCAATTCCGATTACAGTTATAAAAAAGGAGTAACATATAGGAACAATAATTAGGTTCGTGACTTGAATGAGATTCATATCTAGTTTTAGCACAAATACAGATACAGAAATCATATATCCAATCAAATGAAGTGTAAGATTAACAGCTATCTTAGCATTTAAAATCATTCTTACCTCAACCGGAGAACTTTTCAAAATCCAAATATTTTTACCCTCTAAAGACATAGATGAAGCTGCCGGGCAACTCAGAGAGAGCATAGATGCAATAAATAATGGAGCAAAATTTGAGAGATATTCATTTATATTTTCTATTCCTGAAGACTCTCCTATTTGTTCTATAGAATTAAAAAGCAAAAATATACTAAAAACACATAAAAGTATTACACCGAGGCCTGCATTCAAGACTGCCATATAAGAACTTAAAAATCGTCCAAGCTCTTTTTGATACAAGGCAAAAAATACCGATTTTCTTTCATAAGATACTTTGTCATTAGCATATCTTGATTTTGTATTGGCAAGTGTATTAAGTAGTCCATACTTCAACGAAGCAATTTTGACAAATAGATAAAAGACGACTATTGAAAGAACTATATAAAATCCCATCCCATAGTACATTGGAAAATTGTAGTATGACATAAATAGTCTAGAAATTGGATACAGTCCAGTAATTTGCTTAGCCAGAGTAACCCCAATACTACTTTCATCACCTGATTGCAAAGCTGATAATGCAAAATATCCAATTATACCTAACATCGCAAATGAAAAAATAAGAGAGATAACATTTTTCCTTTTAAAAAAAGATGAAGCGACAACAATAACGAGTCCCATGCATGTCGCTATACACATGGGAATCAAAGGGGCAAAAATTATAGAAGTAAAATACAATATAATCTGTAGGAGGTTTAAACTTCCGTTCAAGCCCCATACAATTCCACCCGGAAGCATAAACATCAAGCCTATTAAAAAATTCAATAAGTACATAAACATGAACTTGCTGGTGATAATATACGAACTTTTAACAGGTAAGGATAGGAGAATTTTCATATCTCGACTGCCAAATAAAATGCCATTCGAATAAAAGACAGTCAAAAATAATATTGAAAAACTTGATACAGAGACCATATATGCTGGTATCAAGTCCTGCTGTCCGACGTGTACCAATGTTTTCGCTGTTAGTATATTATAAACAAAGCAAAATAAGGAAAGAGTTATTATGCCAAAACTCGCAATAGCAATTGAACTTTGTTTTTTATTTCCTGAATCTCTAATCTCGTTAATAGGAAAGAAATTTATTAATTGTGCTTTAATTAGTATCCAAATGTTACTCATCGTCCTGCACCTCCATGAAAAATGCTTCCAATGATTCATCACCTTTGACATCTCCTGTATTACCACTTGCAACTAACTTTCCATTTTTGATAATAGCAATCTTATTACATAATTTTTCTGCAACGTCCAATACATGGGTTGAAAAGAAAATAGCGCCTCCATCTGAAACACACTCATGCATAATTTTCTTTAGTAGGAAAGTTGCTTTGGGATCCAGCCCAACAAAGGGTTCATCTAAAATCAACAGTTTGGGAGAATGTACAAGTGCAGAAATAATGGCTGTTCGTTGCTTCATACCATGTGAATATGAAGAAATAATCCCCGAAAGATGCTCAGTCATATCAAATAAATCACCGTATTTTTGGATTCTCTCCCTGCGTATTTTTGTAGGAATTTCAAACAGATCAGCAATAAAATTAATATATTGAAGTCCTGTCATATGTTCATACAAATCTGGATTATCTGGGATATACGCCATCATTTTTTTACAAATAACAGGTTCTTCTTTAATAGAATGACCGTTGATAATTATACTTCCGTCTTCAAAATCATGGATACCAACAACTGCCTTTATCGTTGACGTTTTTCCTGCACCATTTGCTCCAATAAAACCATAAATATCTCCAGGCTGTACTGAAATAGATAGGTTATCCACAACCTTCTTATCCCCATAACTTTTACTAAAATTCTTTATCTCTAACATATTTTCTTCTCCATTGACAATTTGTCAGTTATATTTTGAAATAATACCGATAGCTTGTTTTGATTTAGCTATCGGTACATAGTTCTCTTTACAAACATTCTATCTTTTTTTAATTGCTAAAGAGTCCTTTTGTATTTAGATTTTGTTCCAGCATTATCTTAAATGCATTCAAGTAATCTTTGACAGGTTCTTTCTTTGAAGTTATGATACCTATGTTATTTGAAACAAAAACATAGGCTGTCATCAGAATTTCTGCTGTTTCTGATGGATATTTTACAGAAAATACTTTTTCTGAGATGCCTTGATTTATTATCCTCTCAAAATATATAGTTAGTTTTTCAATGAGCTTATGAGATAACTTATCTAACATATAACGATTTTCTTCAAGATCAACCGTCTTTTGTAACTCAGTTCCTTCCGCTGAAACATTATCTGTAGAGATTATTGTGGCATCTATAAAGGCTCTTATTTTTTCAATAGCAGTTTTGTCGTCATCATTGACAATCACATGAATATCTCTCAATAATTTCTCTGAATAACGTTCCACAAGACAATACAGAATATCTTCTTTGTTCTTAAAGTGATAGTATAACAAACCTCGTGATATATTTACCTTATCGACTATATCCTGAGTTGTTGTGTTCGCATATCCTTTCTCCATAAAGAGGAGCATAGCAGCATCCATAATCTCAGCCCGTCGAATTTCCGGATCTTTTACATCTCGCATTTTATTCCTCCTGATTATAAATTATACTATCTTACTGACAAATTGTCAATTATAAAATTACCTTTTTGAGGATACCAAAAAATCCTTGACACCAAGGATTTTTCGTCAACATTTTTTTCTAAGCTCGTACAAGCAGTGATACTGCCTCAACATGTGCTGAGAGCTTTCTTCTATACTAATAGACGAAAGGGTGTGAAAATGATTTTTAAATGATACTGTGGAACGGAACAGTAGCCCTAGTATTGACTACTGTCGTTTCTATTCATATTGGCTATTCTAGGACTGAGATGAAAAAATCTATAAATGCTCAGAATAAAATTGAACCCGCAAATCTCCCCAAAACAATGGTGAGTCATGTACTTGTATTATTCCGAAAAAATACACCTCTGGTGCAGTGAGACAAATTGGTGTATCTTATAGTGGCTTCGTAGATGAAAGCTATACTCTACTATCACTCTTTGATGATGTAGAACAAATTGAAAAAGATAATAGACTTCAGACAGCTATTGATGTTGTCAGAGAACAGTTTGGTTTTTTAGCCATACAAAAAGGAACCGTCCTAACTGAAGGTTCCAGAAATATTGAACGCAGTAAACTTATCGGTGGTCATTCCGCGGGTGGATTGGAGGGATTAAAATGAAACAAGAAAAAAATACAGTACAATTTTCAGAAATCCGTAGCAAAGGATGTAATGATATTGAAATGCTTGAAAGATTTTTACATGGAATCGTTGAAACAGCAACTTCAAAACTTCGTCAGAGAAAACTCAAAACAACTGAAATATCGATACGACTAGTACATGCTAAATCTGAAAACCGATTACCATTGGAATTTACATTTAGCATTAAGCCAACAAGCTCATCTGTGATAATCTATACTGAGGTAATCAATCGCTTTAAAGAATGTTACACAGGTGGGGGAATTCAAGGTTTTACGATTCAATTTGATAAAAATACCCTTGCCTCTGCATAGAAAGGATTTGATATGATTGACCGTTCATATTTACCATTTCAATCAGCAAGAGAGTACCAGGATACAAAGATGCAAAAATGGATGGGCTTTTTCCTATCTGAACATGCATCAGCACTCTCTGATGATACAAACAAAGTAACGTACATGTCTGACTTATCACTAGAGAAGAAATTATTACTCCTCAGTCAAGTATACGCCGGGCAGCTACGCACACGCATTCAAGTGATTGAAAAAAACAAGCGTGTTTCCTACACTGGAACAATACCAAGTCTGACCAAAGATTTCATTTTGATAAAAACTACAACAGGTCACATCAATTTGAAATTAAAAGACATTATTAGTATTGAACTTGTCGAGGAGGTGCTCTATGAATCAGCTTGAGTTTCAGCGTAATCACCTACAAATGGTCTATTATAGCGAGAGCTACCAAGATTTTGAACGTGACTTCTACCGCTACTCTAACATGAATATTCCATTGACCTTCCTAACTGATGATATCCTAAAAACAATGGCGACTTCACGTAAGAATTACTTTGTCCTCAATAAGGAAAAGTCCAGAGATAACCGCGATCACTTCTTCATATTTGAAGTAAGTACCGTAGATGAGAATCCGCTAATCTATCATTATACATATAAGAAAACTACAATATATTTAGCAGAAAAATAGGAGCAGTTCAATTGACTGTTCCTATTTTTAATATTCATAAAATCTAAAGTCTTTATACTCTTTAACAATGGAGTCGCCAACCAGAACAGACTATACTGACCAGCGACTACCTTAAATTTAATGTTTCAGATTTATTTTCTTATCTCTAATTTCATAAACTACATCTGCTACATTTTCGAGTAATCGTTTATCGTGGGTGATAAACACGATAGTTCCGGTGTACTCCTTCATTAGTATTTCCAAAGCCTCTAAACTTGGTATGTCAAGGAAGTTACTGGGTTCATCCATTATTAGGATGTTATATCTACCCATGAGCATTTTAGCAAGCAACAATTTTATAATTTCTCCACCGCTTAAAACAGATAAACTTTTTCCAATATCGTTCTGTTTGAACCCCATAGATGCTAGCACTGAACGAATTTCTGATATATTGTAGTCACAATCCTTCTGCATAAACTCCATAACATTCTGATTACTGTTGTACTTGTAACCATTCTGTGCAAAGTAACCTATTTTTGCCTTAGGCGAAATAGAAATTCCTTCTTCATGGTTTAAGATCATTTGGATTAAAGTTGTTTTTCCGATTCCATTACCACCAGTTAACGCCACTTTTGCTCCTAACGGAATTTGAAAAGATGCATTTTCAAACAGAGCCTTATCCCCAAATACTTTATTAATTTCTGCACCGACTATAGGGTATGGATTATGGAGCTCCAATGCTTTACTTTGCCTGAAACGAATTCTGCGAATGCCTTCCGGAGCTTCTACTTTTCCTAAGGCCGCAATCCTGTGCTCTAGGGTTTTAGCAGCATTATACATCTTTTTTTCCTTACTTCCTATTGATTTTTGATGAGCTAAACGCCCTCCGTCTTCAGTACTTTTTTTCTTTGAAGAACCTTTTGCCTTCTGTTCTATTTTACGAGCCTGTTTTCGCTTTTCCTCCGCAGCCCTTTCCAATCGGGCACGTTCCGCAATAAATTGTTCGTATTCTGCAGCTTGGCTCTTACGTTCTTCCTCTTTCTGACGAAGATAATCAGAATAGTTTCCCCAATACTCAGTGATTTTGCCATCTTTCAGTTCCCATATTTTATCTACTATTTCATCAAGAAAATAGCGGTCATGGCTAATAACTAACAGTGCACCTGTAAAATATTTTAGCTGTCCTATTAGAAAATCAATTCCTTCACGGTCTAAATGGCTCGTAGGTTCATCCGCTAAAATACCATGAACCTGTGCCGATAAGGCCTGTGCTATTTTAAGCCTTGTTTCTTCACCACCGCTCATAGTCTGTATATTTAATTGCTCAACACCTAGCTTGCCTACAAGTGCAAAATCTTTTTCCTCCTGCAGAGTTACTTCGTCCAACTGGGGAATATAGGCAAGTTCACCCAGACGATTCATTTTACATCCTGGGGGAGTTAATTCTCCTAAAAGTACCCTGAGTAAAGTGCTTTTTCCAGCACCATTTGCTCCTACTAAACCAATACGGTCATAATCATATACTTCTAATTCATTTATATCTAAAACATCGCGTCCTTTGAATTCCACACGAATGTCTTTTGCTTTTAATATTAATTCCATAACATTTCCTCCTGTCTATAATCGCATGCTTTCATTTGCTTGTATGCAGGGAAAACCCTGCGATTTTAGCAGGAAGAGTTACATGAAAATAAGATACATAAATATTCCTCCAATATTGTTTATTTTAAATCTAATTTTCTAACCTCAGTTATCATTTGGCAAACTATAGCAATGCCAATAATTAAAATACCTGATAGTAAAAACCAATGATTTACACCGATTTTATCAGCAAAGAATCCAGAAAGAATTAACCCAATTGGCATAGCAAGTGACATGATACTTCCGATCAAAGAAAATACACGTCCTAAATATTCAGGCTTAATTTTCTCCTGAAAAAGAGCTGTTTGCACACCGCTATAAAATGGCACCGAAAGCCCCATTATTGCACAGCAAACTACGAATATTACAAATCCATTTGGAGGAAGTATTCCCGAAACGGCTAAACTGGTCCCCATTATAAAAAATGAACTTGTTATTAGTAATACATGCTTTTCGAAGCCCCCTAATCTTCCTAATAATAAGCCTCCTGCTAGCATCCCAAATGCAAAGGAAATTTCCGTAATAGAAATATGCACAGGTGTTCCATTAAAGTGTTCCATGCTTATTAAAGGAAATAGTGCATTGATTGGCATATAAACAAAAGTATATAGTGTTCCTAAGAGTAATAAGGCAAACAATCCTTTGTTTTGTCTCAGAACCACAACTCCTTCTTTCATCTCCCTTATGAAATTTGGTTCTAAACTTTGCACTTGATTACCCAGCTTAGGTATACGTACAATTGCTACCGTAATAGATGCAATCACAGCACCCAATACGTCGATGGCAATAATAGCATTTAAATCCCAAACGGAGTATAAGAGTGCTGCAACTGCCGGACTAACAATATAGCTTATAGACTGCAAAGACTGACTATAGCCTGCGCATTTCGTTAGCTGTTCTTCTGGTACTAAAAGTGGTGTAACCGCATTGAGTGCTGGGGTATGAAAAGCTGTTCCAATGCTACGGATAAACAATACTATCATAATCATCCAGACAGGTAGCTCCATACAGAATGCAACAATAGCAAGCACTGCACCAGCTGCTGCGATAATTAAATCGGCACCAATCATTATCTTCTTCCTATCATGACGATCCACTAGCACACCAATGGCAGGTCCCAAAATCGCATAGGGTAAAAAACCTACTAATGAAGCCATAGACAAGACCATCGCAGATCCTGTTTTTTCTGTAAGGTAAAAAATAATCGCCATTTGCAGGATGGCACTAGTGATTAATGATACTGCTTGCCCTGCCCATATTGCATAAAATTTTCGTTTCCAATTGTTGTATTTTTCCATTTATATTATCTCCTGCATATTATTTTGCTTGAATTTCTATTTTGAATAGCATTCTAGGCAATAAAAAATGCAGGCCAAACCCCACAATGTGGCTTTTGGTCTGCATACATACAATTTGGAAACATTCATATTAAAGACATAGTTAAATAAAGGTATAGTTAAATAACCAATATCCTCACCGTAACTAATGAATGCTCAATATCGTATAAATAAGCACAACAAAAAAGCCTATCATCGGGTATAGATTCTGCTTTTTTTATTGCCAGCTTATCTTAAACGCATTGAGGCTGTCATAGTTTCGGTTCCTCCTACATCTTTGTTTATATCAATTTATAGTATAACACAACAAGATGATATGTTCAATATAAAAGTTATGGAATGAGACTCATACTTCCAATTCGATGCCAGATTTAAAGGATATGACGAAGTTTTCTTCATAGACTGTAACGCTCTGGATTATCTTCCTTAGTAGCAAGCGATTAGCTTTCACAAAATCTTCTGTTTGTAGTTTTAAAAATTCATCAGGATTTTCTAACTCAACCTCAAAATATTTCATTTTACATTCCCTCATTTCATTTATTGATAAATTGAGTTTGCAAAAAAGAGTGGACAATTTTTGTCTACTCTTAACCTTTAAAATAGTTTTTTTTAATCGATTTGAAGTTGCCTAAATTATTACTTATTCGGTAAAATGAAGTATTGCTTTCAACAGATTTCCTTCAACTACACTTCACTTGATTCAAACAAGGTGGGTACATTTCTATTCCCACAAACTCCTTGTCAATGGAAACAAACACGTACCCACAGGGTAAATGGAAATAGAAACTGATAATTTCTAGCTATCACTTCTACTCATTCCAAAAATTTTCTCACTCTGATACTTACCCACCATAAAGCAAAAAGCCTTGCAATCAAGGCTTTCATTATCCCTTTCGTTCAAAGGTTTCTAAGCTTTTACGAGCAGAGCGACACACTCAGCGGTTCGCTATCTCCGTTCTGTCTGCGTGCTAGCACTTGTCAATCACGGACAGCTATCGCATGGGCGGAAGTAAATGCTAATCTTCGTCGTTTTACTCCTTGACTAGCAAACTTACCGCCTCAACATGATGCGTCTGCGGGACTAAAAAGGTTTGGGGAACCTTTTGAGGATTAACTACGTTTCTCTAACAAACTTACACATTCGACATGTGGAGTTAGTCAACATCTATATTATATAACGAAAGTGATAGAGTTGTTGTTTAAAATTAAACTTTAGAATGAAAATATTTAAAAAAAGTAGATCACTTTTAGAAGTGTCCTACTTGTATTATTTTTATTTAAAAAGGGATAAATCCTTAACAAAAGGGGTGTACTCCCGCGCCTTCGGGAAGGAAAAAAAGAAATGGCGCAAAATCAAGGTTTTATTTTTGAAATTTACCAGAAAATACCCTTAATGAAAGTAACGTAGTTCTTGTTGATGGTCATAGTGTGTTCTATTGATGCACGTTCAACGGTTACTAGATTTAGGTTAAAATCGTTAAAGCCCATATCATAGTTTTAAAAAGCGATTATACAAAAACTTGTATATCGCTCTGTTTGTTCACTTACTTTGACAAAGTGGAGGTATCTATCCTCAAGGTCCTCAATGCATTCCATACTGCCAGTAGCGTTACACCAACATCTGCAAAGATTGCCTCCCACATATTAGAAATTCCCAATCCACTTAGAACCAAGAAAATTAGTTTAACTACAATAGCCAAGGTCATGTTTTGCCGAGCTATTCTGACTGTCTTTTTAGCCAGTCGAATGACTTGAGGAAGTTTTCCAAGGTCATCATCCATCAGTACAACATCTGCTGATTCAATGGCTGCGTCCGAACCTAGCCCTCCCATAGCAATACCAACATCTGCCCTAGCAAGAACCGGTGCATCATTCACTCCATCTCCAACAAAGGCAACAGCCTGCTGAGACTGAGTCAGAATTTCCTCAAATGTACTCACCTTATCCTGAGGCAAGCAATCTCCAAATGCATCATTGAAGGCAAATTGCTGTGCAAATTCATCAACCACTGCCTGACGATCACCTGAAAGGAGAACCGTTTTTTTAATTCCGACCGCCTGTAAATCCTTCAAGGCCTCGATGCTCGTCTCCTTCACTTGGTCTGTGATAAGGAAATAGCCTAAAAAGTGACTGTCCTCTGCCAAATAGAGAACTGTTCCTGTGCTGTCAATAGCTGGATAAGCAATCCCTTGAACTTCCATTAATCTAGCATTCCCAAGATAGAGCTGTCTGCCATCTATCCTACCGGACATGCCCTGCCCTGGTAGCTCGGTAATCTGACTCACCCTATTCTCGTCCACTTCCTGTCCATAGGCTGTTCGAATCGAGTTTGCGATTGGATGATTGGAATAGCTTTCCAAATGGGCAGCGAGGTACAGAATATTATCCTCGATACCTTCTGCGTTGACAACGGTATCTACCGCAAAGATACCTTTTGTAATTGTCCCCGTCTTATCAAATACGACCGTATCCAACTTGGCAAGAGCCTCTAAATAATTCCCACCTTTCACTAAGACACCTAATTTAGATGCTCCCCCTAGCCCGCCAAAGAAACTCATTGGTACCGAAACCGCAAGAGCACAAGGGCAAGAAATGACTAAAAAGGTAAGTGCCCGATAAAGCCAAGTCGACCACTCCCCTAAACCAAGCAAGGGAGGCAGGCTTGCAAGCAGAAAAGCGATTCCGACAACCACTGGTGTATACACACTCGAAAAACGTGTGATCATCCGTTCCGTCTCCGCTTTTTTATTGCTTGCATTTTCAACTAATTCCAAAATTTTGTTGACCGTTGATTGCGAAAAAGTCTTTCTCACTTCAATTACCAATGGACTAGTCAAATTGATCACACCACTTGTAATGTCCTCACCAACGCCAATTTCCCTAGGCAGTGATTCTCCTGTCAAGGCTGACGTATCCAGAATAGAACGACCTTTTCTGACCAGACCATCTAGGGGCACCTTCTCCCCAGGCTTAACTAAAATATGGTCCGCAACCCTTACTGTTTCAGGGTCTACTTGAACGGCTTCTCCCCCCTCTAGTCTCCAAGCCTTAACCGACCGAATATCCATCAATTGTGCAATGGACTGACGAGATTGAGAGGTGGCCTTGTCTTGGAAATACTCCCCAATCTGATAAAAAAGCATGACGGCTACTGCCTCTGGAAATTCTCCCAAGAGAAAGGCTCCTAAGGTCGCGATACTCATCAAAAAGTTTTCATCAAAAATATTGCCACGTTGAATATTTTGAACCATCTTGATAAGAACCTTATGACCGATAATGATATATAGGGTCAGATAATAGACCAGACGAATCCAGAAATACTCCTCTGGCAGGAAAAAGCCGAAGGCAAATAGAATCGTAACAGCAAGTAGCAGCTCTTTCGCCCAATCTCGTTTTTCTGGAAGTGCCTCTTCCTTTTTCTCACTGATCACTTCGATTCCAGGTTCAATAGCATCTACTAAGTCAATAATTTCCTTATCTATCCCATCTTCGCTTTTTGTTTCCAAAGTCAGCTTTTGAGCTATCAGATTGACAGTGGCAGATTCTACCTGCTCCAATTGATTGACAGCACGTTCAATCTTAGCAGCACAATTGCCACAGTCAATTCCCCGAAGTACATACTCTTTCTTCATGTTTTTCCTCCTTCAAATGCTTCAGTGTCAAAGACAAGACTGATGCGACATGATTATCCGCAAGTTCATAATAGGTCATCTTTCCTTTTTTCTCCCCCTTGACCAATTGGCAGTCCCGCAGATAGCGTAGTTGGTGAGAAATAGCAGATTTGGTCATCTGTAACGCAATCGCTAAGTCTCCGACACAAATTGTTTTTTGCCGTACTGCTTGTAAAATCCGCAAACGAGTTGGATCAGAAATCGCCTTAAAAAAATTGGACATATTTAGCAATGTAACGGTATCAAACTCCGTCTCATGGACCCCTTGAATTAAATCTGGATTACAAGCTGTTAAACACTGTGACATATTTTGTATTCCTCCTATCCTAAAGTTGTATCAAGTAACATCATAATTAGAAATCCGTCCATAAACTCACCTGTTGCAATATCGGTATTCTTGTGTTCTTGAGCACCTGGCACAAGTTTTTCCACTACAACATAAATCATGGCTCCTGCCGCAAATGAGAGAGCATAAGATAGTAGCTGGGGCATAGACATAACAGCATAGGCCCCTAAAACAACTGCAATCGGCTCAACAATCGCTGACATGGCGCCATAGTAGAAAGCTGATTTCCTACTTCGCCCTTCTGCCCGTAGCGGCAAGGACAAGGCAGAGCCTTCTGGAATATTTTGGATACCAATTCACAAGGCTAATCCAAGGGCACTCATCCACGTAAAGGAAAGTCCAGTTGTGGCATTTGCCACACCAACTGCTAAGCCCTCTGGTATATTATGAATCACTACCGCCAGATAAAGCAGCATGGTCTTTGATAAGGGTCTTTGGGGATTCAAAATCCCTTCCTTATCACTCATCTGTTGATTCAAATGCAGGTGGGGAACCAAATAATCAATAAAGCGGATAATTAAGCCCCCGACAATAAAAACCAACAGCCGTCGGCAACCAGTAAAATCTGTTTGCAGCCATTGACTGGCTATAGCCAAATGAAAGGACAAGCAAAGACCAGACTGCAGCTGCCGTCATAATACCCGCTGCCAAGCCCATCATCATATCCATGAATTTTTGATGAATGGTTTTGACAAAAAAGACCAAACTAGCACCGATAATGGTACAAAACAGGTGAATAAGCCAGCTAATAAAGCTTGCATTACTGGTGATAGAGATGAAAAAAATGACATCTTATACCTCAATAATCGATAATAGTTGAGCAACTGTTCAACTATTACCATTATAGTTGAACAGTTGCTCAATTGTCAAGGAAGAAAGTAAAAAAGCTATGAGAAATCCCCATAGCTAGGTGGGTATGTTTATTCCCATTACCTCCTAGTCTATGGAAACAAACACATACCTATAGGGTATTCTACTCACTCTGATACCTATCCTACCATATAAGAAAAATAGTTCCACAAACCATCATAGTGATATCTGAAAATAAAAAAGGGGGGCCAAAACTATTCCCACAGACACCTCACATGCAGGAACATTTTGAACCTCCACTGAGTATGTGGAAATAAATTTCAGACATTACTGCTATCAATAATACTATCTCAACTCAGACTGTTAGATTTATACTTCACTCAAAATTCAAAAAAGGCTTAATATCAAGCCTTTTGTAAACCCTGAAACGGTAGACTATATCTTTTTCTCCAGTAGTCCCAAAACCTCGATATGTGCTTACATCTTGCTTTTCCTTCTACAAATTGACTAAAGTTAAATTTGGAGTATTAGAGGAACTGAAATATCCTATTTCTAACCTATAGTTATGCCTATTCGGTTCGAGTTTCAACTAAGTATATTCCCCATTCAGCTAATTCTTCAGGCAAATCATAAACAGTTTTTCCATTACTTTCATAGATTTCAGAGATTCCTGGTGAGGTCTTAGAAAAAGTTTTCCAAGCTGTCACTAGTTCTTCTACAAATTGAATATTATGAGGTTCAAAAAAGTCATTAAATTTCGATAGTTCTTTACTATAAATTGTCACAACATTATAGCTATCAAGCATGATCTCATCATGACTTTTATGCCCACCAAATCCAAACTTACTTAGTCCATCATTAACAAGTAAATCACCGTATCTAATCAACAGTGCTAGGCATTCCTCTCTTGAACAACCATCAATATAATAAACATCCTTATGAGATTCCTTGATAATATTCTTTTCTATCACTTTTTCTCTATCAATACTGACAGGCAATTCCAAAATAAAAAACAAGGGCTCATCATGAATCGCAATAAAGTGTTGAAAAACCTCTAATATTTTTTCTGCGTGTACATTCGCCATCAAATGATGTTCAGTTAACTTTGTAAATGATTCAAACAGGTTTTCTACCAAGCTAACTTGGTGACCTTTTACTAAATTCAACATTATGCGTCCTCCAGAGAATTTAAACAATATCCACATTTATAATCTCATTATACCATTAACCCACTAAAAAGACTGTAACTTCCCAGTAACAGTCTCTTATAAATCTACCTCAGTTCCTTCAAGGAAAGTTACTACAATTTGTCCAGCTTCTGAAATACTGATGTGGTCGAGAACTCGATTCATGATAACTCCATCAAATTTATCTAAATCTAGTATCTGATACATCTGCTTTGCATAGTGCTTATGGAGAAGATTTGCTCCCTGCTCTAGCTTTTGCCACTTAGCTACCACATCAGATCTATGATCTTGCAATATTCCAACTGCTTTCATAAAGGCTTTCTCAAGCATTTCTTCATCAATATGATTGTTTAAACATCCAATCTGACCTTTAATCCTATATCGATTGTTACACTGCCATACCTTCCGTTTACCACGACTTGTCGTCCAATTTTTTCGACCAAATGCTGAACCACACTCTGCGCAAAATACTTTTGTTGTAAAGGGATTGTTTTCTTTCTGCATGATATAAAATTGGAGCTTATATTGTTCTCTAAATCTCTTTCTTCTTGCTATTTCTAACTGAACAATCTCCCACTTCTCTTTATCTAAAATTGGTTCATGATTGTTTTCAATATAGTATTGATTAACTTGTCCATCATTATCTATTCGTTTCTTCGTCAGGAAATCAACAGTATAGGTTTTCTGAAGCAAAGCATCACCCTTGTATTTTTCATTTTGAAGCATCTTCCATATAGCACTTGGGCACCACTTTGCTTTACCTGTGCAACCTGGTATTTCCTGTTCTCTTAACTCTTTGGAAATAAATTCTGGACTGTATCCTTCTAGAAATCTATCAAATATATACCTCACGACCTTTGCTTGTTCAGAGTTTATAATTAGATTTCCTTTTTCATCTTTGTCATATCCCATAAAGTTTGTAGTATTTACCTGAACTACACCACGCTCAAACTTCTTACGAATTCCCCAAGTTGAGTTTTCTGAAATAGATCTTGATTCATCCTGTGCAAGCGACGATAGAATAGTAAGAAGTACTTCTCCTTTTGAATCTAAGCTATCAATATTCTCTTTTTCAAAAGTTACTCCAATACCTAGATCTTTCAGTTCTCTTACATACTTGATGCAGTCCAATGTATTTCTAGCAAATCTACTAATAGATTTAACTAAAATTCTGTCAATCTTACCTTCTCTACAATCCTGTATCAGTCGGTTAAAAGCTTCACGTTTTTTTGTATTAGTTGCTGAAATACCTTCATCTGCATAAATATCTACCAGATCATAATCTTCATGTTTTAAGATGAATTCACGATAATAATTGACCTGATTCTCATAACTTGATAGCTGTTCGTCTTGGTCTGTAGACACTCGACAATAAGCGGCTACTCTGATTTTTTTCTGAATTTGAGATATGACTGTTTGCTGTAGCTTTCTGGCCGGTATAACTGTAATGTTTTTCTCCATCTTCAATCCTTTCTAACACAGTTACTGGTGAACTTAGTTTCCAATCTTCAATATCCCTTTCAGGGACTCTCATACCTTTACATGAATTTTTTCCTTCTTTGATATATTTGGAACAACACCAAATAATCTTTTTCTTATAAGATACCTGTCTTTTTAATGTTGAACCACAATACTGGCATTTTAACATTCTGGAAAATTTATAGCTTTTATTTGTACCTTGGATCCGAGAACAGCTTTTCATTTTTACCTGAACCTTTTCCCATATTTCCTTAGATATAATTCCTTCATGATTATCTTCGATATAGTATTGTTCCAACTGTCCCTGATTTAATTTCTTTGGACCGTTTACACCATCATGAAAGTATTTTTGAAGCAGTAAAGAGCCTTTGTATTTTTCGTTTTTTAAGATATTACGAATTGTGCTATCATACCATTTCTTTCCTGTTACGGTTGGAACCCTGTCCTCATTAAGTTTTTTAGCAATCCTATGTGTACCCATTCCTTCTAAATAACTATAAAAGATGGTTCTCACTATTTGCGCTTCTTCTTGGTTTATAACAAGTTCTCCTTTTTCGTTTAAATCATACCCTAAAAACCGTTTAGCATTAATGAGTAATTCTCCCTTCTGGAACTTTCTACGAAAACTCCACCGTTGGTTTCCGCTCATGCTGTGTAACTCTTCCTCAGTCAAACTTGCTAACACAGTCAAGACAACTTCACCTTCATTGGATAAAGTGTGGATATTCTGCTTTTCAAAAAAGATATCAATACCAAGAGTTTTTAATTCTCGACTGATTTCAAGTACATTGATGAGATCTCTTGCAAACCTTGATATTGACTTAGTATGGATAACATCAATTTGTCCTTTTCTACAAGCATCTAACATAGTTTGAAAATCAGGTCTATCATACTTTGAACCCGAAACACCTTTGTCACAAAAAACACCCAAAAACTCAACATCATCACGTTCAGCATACAACTTTTCAAAATAGACTTTTTGATTCTCTAGCGAATCAAGTTGACTTCCGTTGGTTGTAGAAACTCGAACATATGCACAAATTCTCTTTTTTCTTTTGTTATTCTTTGCTTCAATTTTTCTTATATTCATTTTTCCTCCTACAAGAAGTTTTTACACACTATATATCCCTCTAAATGCTATATTAGTCAAGTAATCAGCAACCCTGTACTTTAACAAAATGTTTTTATTGTCCTCTTACCTGAATAGGTACTTTCAAGATAGATTTTTCCGGTTTTAAGAAAAAATCAAAAAAGAAAAAGCCTGATGTATTTCACCAGGCTTAGATTTTTTATTTGAAATTTAATCGCAATATGTTATAATAAACATAGAAAAAGGAGCTGAGCTACCAACTCAACTCCAATGTAGAACCGTTAAAAAGACGGTGGCTCGTATAACAGATTTAATCCGTCCTACTCGCGCAAAAGTGGGGACGGATTATTTTTTGTCCTTGTCTTTGAAGATTTTATAGCACAAACCAATCAAAGTAATGGTAAAGCTACCAAAACCAAGTATTGTCTGTACAACTTCAAATGCGGTCAAAAGAGTGCCCCTCCTTTCCGTCAGATTTTGATGAACTGCCCATAGGCATCACCTCTCTTTCGGTATAAGGAGCAACCGTCTTCACTTTTCTACAATACATATTATACCACATAAACCACTAACTTCGGTGGTTTATTTTGTTTAAAGATTTATTTTAAGAGTAGTATCTACAAACTCTTAGTTAGTAGTAATCAAACCATGAGGTTCAATCGTAAATTCTGGTTTTACTGATAGCGAACCATCGCCTTTGAGATAATACCACCCGTTTCCGGATTTAATAAATTACTTAGATTTCATATCTCCATCTTTTTCATCTAATTAATACCAAGTTTCACGATATTTTACCCAGCCTTTAGCCATTCGACCAACCGAATTAAAGTAATAGCACCGATTATCGATATGCATCCAACTAGTAACCATGGCACCGCGCTTATCAAAATAAAACCAATCTTTACCATCATTGAACCATTTATTGATGAAACAGTAGCCTCTATTATCAAAGTAGAACCATTCTCCTTTGATATTTTTCCGTTGAGATTTTGGATAAGAGCCATCTGATTCTTCCCACCACCAACCAACTTCGTTTCCAGTTTCCTTCAGTTAGACTAGATTCAATATCTTACTTAAACTGTTCTCTACTAATTCCCCATTTTGCAAGGTATGGATAGGGATCTACATGATCACTTCCATTATTTGGTTGGTTATAAGTACAAAATTGATGAGTTTTAATCCCAGCAAGACTACTAGAATCTAGCGTTTTAGGGATTCCAGCCTCATCATCTAACTCACGTAATAGTTTGACATAAAGTCGATAATCTATCATGAACTCTTCTTTAGATTCCTGACTTTCTATTAGTTCAACTTGAGCGTAACCTTCAACATTCCATCCGCCATCAACATCATAAGCACCTTGGTCGACTAACCATGTTTGCATGATACGACCATTCCCTACCACATGAGAGAAAAATCCTGACTCAACTGGACGACGCATATGGTAATCTGCTTCATTTTGTGCCGTAGAGTTAGGATTTCCTGTTGAGTGTGCATGAACTTGTCGATAGGGCTGTTCTCCAATTTGAGGAAGATTTGTTCGTAATCTACTAGTATCAATATCCATTATTTTTCTCCTTTATCATCAGATTTACTTCCAATTAATCTCTCAAATACTTTTAAAATAGGTTTAAAAAGTAGAATATTCCCTTTTACTTTTGGGGAGTTTTCTATAAGCGATTGGAAAGTAAAAACTAGGTATCCGATATAAATAGAATACAGAAACATAAACCCAGTTTTTCAGGCAACAAAACAGACATCGGAATCAATAACAGTAACATAAAAATCCCTAATACTTTTTAAATTAATCCATTGATTCCAATTCTATTCTTATACTCAACATCAGGATTCACAATGGCAGCAAATGTTCCTGATGCAAAATCAACAATTTCCATGATGACAATCAACCCTAACGCATACAAAATAAGCCCATCTTCTGTTTCGATGAGCTTTCTTAAAAAAGTAAACAATTCAATATCCATTTTTAATACTCCCTATTGTTCCTTCTTCATTAAATCCACGTATTTTAGGTAGGTGCAAGTGGGTACATTTTTTCTTGTTATCCATTCTCTAGTGTCAACTCTAGGCTATGGATATGTTCCCACTCAACCATATTTTTTCTCAAATAGTAAGACTCACTCCAAGCTACCGATACCTTTTAACAATAGCCTTAGAATAAGCCTTTGTTTTCTATGCTTTATTTACAATTCTTGACATCAATACGACACACTCCACATGAAATTATTAAGCTATTTTGTAAAATTAAATATCTCTGCAAAACTCATTGATTTTATAATAACTATAATATTTCTATTGTTTCGAGTATATAATTTTTGATTAGACTAATTTATATACCATATAAACTATTAATCTTTTTTAGAGATTTATCACTCAAAATCTTTGTCCAGTATCAACTGCAATTTTTAAATTTGCATATAGTTGCAACTTTAAAACAACAATATACTTATTTTCATTAAACCTATTTTAATTTATCTGCAGCCGGATCCACTTCATACCAATGATTGGAATTTCGCTTACATTGTAACGCAGACACTTTTTTTGTAACCTCACGTTTTGTTCTACCATCTGAATATGTTATATCTCTCCATTCTACAGCTTTATTGAAATATTTCATTGTGCCACCACATATAGGACATTTGTCAATATGAATTTTTTCTATTGTGATTTTCCTTCCAAGACCGCTTATTGCATAATTAAAGAATAAGGGATGTCTAGTTTCTTTTTTTGTAATATTCCTCAAACACAAGACCAGCACAAAAAGTATAAATAATACAGCAAAAATTATGATATAAATATTATTATTTAAATCCACTTTAATACTCTTATTAGTTATTAAATTAATTACAGACTCAAACATTTTATAAATTGGAAAAAGTCCTGTTAAAGAAATTATAAATCCCATCCATGAAAGCATTGCCATTGTTATCGGACTTCTCCAAACAGGTTCTGGTGTATATGATGCGACCTTATCTTCTTCAGCTTCCTTAGAATAATTATTACCTGCCACAATATTAGTTGGGGCATTAAAAATATTTCCCGAAACATTATTAATATTAGACTTAGAATATTTATCTCTCATATATTTTCTCCTATCATTTTAGTATCTTCGAACTATATTTTTTACTCTTTCTTCGAGACTTTCCATCTTATCCAATTTCAACATTACTACGCAGCCCCATTTCGAGTTGAACCGCTTCAAGTTGTTCCTTTGAAATTATCCCTTCGTGATGTTGCTTATATAAATATAGATTCTCCGATTCTCCTGAATCCGCAATTGCCACATCAATAAAAACATCCGCAACAAACCATGTTCTATGTGCAGCTACTAGTCTCGTCAATCCCGATATTTGTGCCGATAAACTATCCATCTGGGTTTTATGACTTGTACTTACACGAGCATATATCCCCACTGCATAATCTTTTATAACTCTCTTCTTCTGTATTACAGTTAAATTTTCAGCCATATCTTTTCTTCCATTCATAGAGATTCTCCACCATATTTTAGTATAATTATTCATAATGTTAATTAGGCTATTTTACAATTATCATATTTCTAGGTGGATGCATTTTTTCTTGTTATCCATTCACTAGCCTCAACTCTAAGCTATGGTTATGTTCCCATTCAACCTTCATTTTTCCCAAAAAACAAGGCTTACTCATGAATAATGATACCTTTTAACGATAGCATTAGAATAATCCTTTATTTTCTACACTTCATTTATTCACTGGTTGCAACTTTTAACATCAAAACTACCGCCTCAACGTGATACATTTGTGGATTCAAAAGGTTCACTGAACCTTTTGAGGATTAACTACGTTTCTCTAACAAGCTTACACACTCCACGTGGTGCGTCTGCGGAAAAAGATCAACCGGCTGGACTTTCTTCAATTCATATCCCAATTCTTGGTAGAGTTTGATATCACGCGCCATGGTTGCAACATTGCATGAGATATAGGCGATGCGGTCTGCTCCTGTTTGAGCGCTTGCCTTGATAAAGCTTTCTGTAAGCCCCTTGCGTGGAGGATCAACCAAGATAACGGTTGGTTGAATTCCCTCCTTGAGCCAATTTTTCATAGCATTTTCAGCTGTGTCACAGACATAGTGGGCGTTTGAAATATTGTTCAGCTGAGCATTCTTTTTACTATTCTCAACCGCTTCTGGAATGACTTCAACACCATAAACTTCTTTAACATGTTTCGCAACAGAGAGGCCAATCGTTCCTATACCAGAATAGGCATCAATGACCACATCATCTTCTTTTAATTCAGCAAAGTCAATGGCTGTTTGATAAAGTTTTTCAGCCATTTCAGTATTGACCTGATAAAAGGCTGGTCCAGCGATTTGGTAGTCATTTCCCAACATCTGGTCAGTAATAAAGTCTTGTCCATAAAGTGTGCGCCATTCCTTACCAAAAATTGCATTGGTGTTCTGATCATTGATATTTTGCATAACCGACACAATCTCTGGGAACTGCTTGGTTAATTGTTCAATCACTTGCTCCACACGGAAAACTTTAGGTCGAGTTGTTACCAAAATAACCATGATTTGTCCTGAGTAATGCCCACGACGTACCACAAGATTTCGAATCAAGCCAGATTGTTCCTTTTCATCATAAGGTTTCAAATCATAACGGCGGAGCAAGTCGCGTAGGGCTACTACTACCTCATCAATCACAGGATCTTGGATAAAGAAATCTTCTAGAGGCATGAGGTCGTGAGAATTCTTACGGAAAAATCCTGTTTCCAAGATACCATTAACTCTACGGACAGGAACCTGTGCCTTGTTACGGTACTTGATTGGATTTTCCATACCAAGCGTTTCAGCAACCTCTACATCATCAATTCCTGCAATCTTGTAGAGACTGTCCTTAACTTGCTTGGTTTTAAATTTGAGCTGTTCTGGATAGGCAAGATGACCTAAATCCGCGATTCCTGAACGTAGGTAAGCCAAATCTAGATCTTGATTACGGTGTGGTGACTGGACAAGGTATTCTTCAACCTTCCCAAAACCAATCTTTTTATTAACCTTGAGGACACGCATGAGGATTTTTTCACTCGGTAAAGCATTCTCTACAAAAAAGACCAAACCATCCACCTTGGCAACTCCTGCGCCTTCATGGGTCAAGTCAACAATTTCAACTTCTACAATATCATTTTTCTTTAACATTCTCTTCTCTTTCTATTAGCCGACAAAAAAGATGGCAACGTTACGGTTACCATCTATTATACCATGAAATTTCTTAAGAACCAAAACTCTTGAAGAAGTTGACAATGGCTTGCCAGAGGGAGCTTAGGAAATTGCCGCCGTCCTCTAGCGCCTTATCAGCATCAAAGTTAAGGTTAATATTTTTAAAACTGTCACCAGCTTGTGATACAATGCTTTGTTTCAGGTCCTTTAGGGTTTTAGTGAAATCTGCATTGCTGAGGATATCACTTTTTGAGAGATTTAAAGCAAAATTGATGATGATATTGATCTGGTTTCCTGTTATGACCTGATCGAGTTTGTAATTTTTTAAGGTATCTTCAACGATTTTACGGACATCTTCCTCTGTCAGATTTCCCTTGCTTTCTTTAGCTTTGGCGAGTCCTGACTTGATATCGGCTAGGGCAACATTTAATTTATTAGCATCATAGCCTGATTTGTCCTTATTTTCAGCATTGATATCGGACAAAGCCTTCAACTCTTCTTGAGCCAAATCTTTGTTGGCTTGTGGCACCTTGGCTCCATTAGCTTCCAGCGAATAGTAAATCCCGGCTAAGGCACTCTCACCTGTAACTGGAATGGGTGCTGCTACAGTGATTTTGGCATGTTCCACACCCAGCGTTACGGCTGCGTTTCGGTACATATCCTGCGTCACCTTAGTGATGTTTTCAGGTGTTTCAATCTTGACCTCAAGTGGCGATTTGTCCCCTAGCTTTTGAATCTTGGCTGATGAATACAACTGTAAGCTAGAGTCATTGGCCACATTCATGATTTTAGAATAGACATCAGGTGTCATGGTCTTGAGTTCTTTGGTGTCTGTTGAGGAATTGTAGCCTAATTTCTTAAGAGTTTGATTTTTTTGGTCTTCAGACAATGATGAACCTAGGACATATTCAGGTTGAACATAGGTTTCATCGATAACTTTTTGAACATCTGTTGCTGCATGGGCGCTATTTATAGCTGTTACTGCCCACAAGACCGCAGCACTAGTCAGAAAGAGTTTCTTTCTCATAGGGAATTTCCTCCTTTACCTTTCTAGAGTAATATATCTATCTTAAAGAAAACTTATAAAAAAACACCTGGACTAGCCAGATGTTGAAAAGAGAGTGAAACATTTGATGATGTAAAGGTTGAGTTGCACCTGTCTAGAATAGTAATAATTTCCTCCATTTACATAGAGTTCGGCTCCATGGAAAATGGAAATGGGGTGAATATAACTATAAGTCTTTCCAGTGGTATTACCAAGCAAGGGAGCAACAGTCTCGCGAGAGTACTGTTTGGCCAGAGCCAAGGTGTTTTCCTTGCCATTTTGGGCAATATAATCGATATAGGCAGGACCAAAATTATAAGCTTGAACAGCTGTCCAGACATCTACATCCTTCTTCTGGGCCAGATAGAGATTGTCTGTCAGAGTTTGAACACCTTGTCGAATGCTAGACACATTATCATTTATGGTGTTGGTTGAACCACTTGCAGACTCACTAGACTGCATAACATCGCCTTCTTTTCCTTTTGTTTCAGTATAAATCATAGCGAGCACAAGCTCTTCGTTTGCTGGTGTGTCTTTTTCACTCAAGATTTCTCGCACCATGGGTTGATAGGTCATGACTTGATTGACATCTTGGTGAACGCGGTAAGCTTTATAGCCAGCAAAAAGGAAGACTGCTAGTACAAGCACTCTTCGAATTCGTTTAAACATTATTTACTTTGGATATCCTCGATATTTTTGATTAAGATAGAGTAGGTTCCATTGTCATTTTGGATAAACTCAACAGACTCGGCGTCTTGATAGACGTTATTGGGAACGATGAGCTCAATTCCATTTGACAAGGAGAGTTTTTGGTTTTCAAATTTCTTTAATTGGCGACTGGCATCAATTTCTTCAAATTGAACAGGTTCTGGTACTGCTTCCTTGACTTGGTCAATAAAGCTCAAACGAGCCGTCAGATTATTATCAAAAAGGTCGTTAGCCAATTTTTCAGGTGACAATTCATTGCTTTCTTCTAGGTTGTTGAAAATCGCTGATTTGACCTTGGATTGAAATTGAAAATCGTCTGTATTAAAGGTTTCAGCAATTCTTTGGGCTGTTTTTTCCAATTCCTTGATAGATTTCTTAGGAGAAATCTTAGGAGCGACAGCAAGAAGATTTTCTGAAAAATAGTTCAAAAAAGTCCCGTTGTACTTGATTCGTTTTTCAATCAGATGGTACTTGCGGCTCTGAAGATTAACCACCAAGGCCTCATCAGCCCCTGTTCCAAATCCAGGCAGGTTATTCTGAGTCAGCTTGATTGGATTATCAACTTCTCCTCCGAGGTGAGTCAAGGTCTCACGCAGGGCAATTCGCAAGAAAGCGAAATGGTCTACACCTTCTTTAGAAAATTGTACAAAAATCAAGTCATTGGTCTTGAGATTTTCAGAAATACTGAACTCTTCTTTCCAGAGATTAGCCAGTGTTACTGATGTCTCCAACAAATCGTCTGTGATATGATTGAAGAAGGGATTTTCTTCCTCGAAAATCCCAGTCTTGGCTTCATCTGAATACACACGTTCAATTTTTTTCCGCAGGTATTCTTCGATTTTTGGAGTAATATTGAGAAACTTATCCGCCAGGAACAGCTCGGTATCATCCGGACTGAACTGGTGAATAATGGCTTTCTTAATATAAATGTCCATAAAAGTTTTAGTCCTCGTATAATGGGAAGGCATCTGTCAATTCTTTGACTGCACTTCTCACTTCTTCTAAGACAGCTTCATTTTCTGCATTCTTAAGGGTTTTAATGATGAGTTCAGCCACTTTGCGACTTTCTTCTTCACCAAATCCACGTGCAGTAATGGCTGCAGATCCGATACGAATCCCACTTGTCTTGAATGGTGACAAGGTTTCATATGGGATTGAGTTTTTATTTAGGGTAATATTGACTTCATCCAGCAAGTTTTGAGCAACTTTTCCGTTTTCTACAACTTTAGTCACATCCACTAGGAAGAGATGGTTTTCAGTTCCACCAGAAATGATACGGAAATCAGGGTCTTGCAAGAAGACATCTGCCATAGCCTTGCTGTTCTTGATAACATTAGCAGCATATTCCTTGAAGGCTGGATCCAAGACTTCTTTGAAAGAAACAGCTTTAGCCGCCACAACGTGCTCCAAAGGACCACCCTGAATACCAGGGAAAATAGCTGAATTGATTTTCTTAGCAAGTTCTTCGTCATTAGTCAAAATCAAACCACCACGAGGTCCACGAAGGGTTTTGTGGGTCGTTGTTGTAGTGATATGAGCGTATGGCACTGGGCTTGGGTGGAGACCAGCAGCAACCAAACCAGCGATATGAGCCATATCTACCATGAGCTTAGCTCCAACAGCATCCGCAATTTCACGGAATTTTGAAAAGTCGATAATTTGAGAATAGGCTGAAGCACCTGCTACAATCAATTTTGGTTTTACTTCTTGGGCTTGTTTCAAGATAGCATCAAAGTCCAAGAATTCCGTTTCAGGATCTACACTATAAGAAACAAAGTTGTAGGTTTGACCTGAGAAGCTGACAGGAGCTCCATGGGTCAAATGTCCACCTGCTGCTAAATCCATCCCCATAACGGTATCACCTGGCTCAATCAAGGCCATGTAAGCCGCACAGTTGGCTTGGCTTCCTGAGTGAGGTTGGACATTGGCAAATTTTGCACCGAAAATTTCTTTTGCTCGTTCAATGGCTAGAGATTCCACCACGTCTACTACATCCGTTCCACCATAATAACGGCGGCCTGGGTAGCCTTCGGCGTATTTATTCGTCAAGATAGACCCTTGAGCTGCCATAACAGCCTTGGAAACTACGTTTTCCGAAGCAATCAACTCAATGTTGTTTTGTTGTCGTTCTTCTTCTTTGGCAATAGCATTCCAGAGATCAGCATCATATGCTTTAAAATCATCTTTGTCAAAAATCATAGGTCTTCTCCTTTTATTGTGTGACTAGTCCATTAGTTTCATTTTCTTATTAGAAAATCAAACTAAAAGATGCGAATAAACCGTTTCTGCATTTTATCACAAGTATAACCAACTTTTTCATAAAATGCATGAGCACCCAGACGATGATCGGCAGAGTTTAAGCGGATAAACCCATAACCACGTCTTTTTGCTTCTTCTTCCAACCCTTGTAATAAGCTTTTACCAATACCTTGACCTTGCGCTTGAGGTGAAACTGCTAAGGCTAAAATATTAAATCCTGCTTTAGAATAAAGTGATTCATAGACCTCAGCGTGGACATATCCAAGTAAGACATGACTAGCTTCATCCTCATAAGCAAGTAGGAAATGATGTGAATCCTGAGATAATCTAGCTAGTTGACTAGCTGTATCCTCTGGACTAAAAGAATAGCCCAAAGCTTCTTGGTTAATGTCACATATAGCTTTCACATCAGTTTCTCTTAAATCTCTTAGCATCTCATTCCTCCTCAAAAGAAATCTCTGGCAACTGAGCAAGAATATCATCTCGCTTAATCGCCCCTTGGCGTAAGATTTTCACCTTGTCTCCAGACAAATCCAAAATAGTTGAATCCTGTCCAGTTAGAAAAGAATCGTCTTCCAAACCCAGAACCTCTTGGTCAAAATCCTCAAGAATTTGATTAAAGGTCACTCCACTTTCCTGACCTGAAATATTGGCAGACGGCCCAATCAAGGGTCCTATCTCTCGAATCAAATCAAGGGTAATGGGATGACTAGGCATCCGAAATCCAACAGTTGCAAGACTAGAATTGACCCAATAGGGAACTCGGTCATTAGCTTCGAGAATAATGGTTAAGGGACCTGGTAAAAAGGTCTCTACAAGTTTTTGTAGATAAGTTGGCTGATTCTTTGAGAAGTTCAAGATGTCATCTAGAGAGGCGATATTGAGATTGAGGGCCTTGTCTCTAGGGCGACGTTTGAGTTGGTAAACATGGTCAACTGCTTTTTCGTCTAGAGCCTTGGCAAAGAGACCGTAAACCGTCTCTGTAGGTAAAACAACCGCCCCACCCTTTTTCAACTCTTGTCTAATCCTGTCCATCATCAACTACAACCATCCTATCTTGACCAAACTGGTCCTTGAGCGTTCGTACTCTTTTTTCAGGAAGGTATTTCCTAAAAAGTTCAGGAACACTTTGACCTTGCTTGTATCCAATTTCAAGGTAAATCTTACCACCATCTTTGAGATAGTCTGTTACATCTTCAGCAATTCTACGGTAAATAGCTAGACCATCCTCGTCTGCAAAGAGAGCTAGATGAGGTTCTGAATACAAAACATTCAAGCCAATCTCTGACTCATCTTCACGAGAGATATAGGGTGGATTGGAAACAATTATATCATATTTTTCAGAAATTTCTGTAAAACAGTCAGATTTTTTTAAAAATATTTGAAGATTTTGATTTTTAGCATTTTCGTTAGCTAAATCTAAAGCATCTTGGGAAATATCTGCTGCTGTCACTGACCAAGCTGGTCTGTTTTTTGCTAATGCAAGGGCTATGGCTCCACTTCCAGTCCCGATATCTAGAACCTTAAGATTTTCCTCAGGATTCTCAGCCAAGATAAGCTCAACCAACTCTTCTGTTTCTGGACGAGGGATTAATACTCGCCCATCAACTTTTAACTGCAATCCATAAAAATCTGCCTGTCCGATGATATACTGTGCCGGTTTATGAGCTGCTAACTGTTGGAAAATTCCTTTTACAAATACTTCTTCCTCTTTTGTCACCTCTTGCTGGAGGGCAAAAACAAAGTCCGTAAAAGATAGATTTTTCAGGCTACGATAGACAAAAGAGAGGCTTTCAGCTTCCTCTCCTTGTCCTATCAACTCTTCTTCAAAATCTGAAAATAATTGAGATAATTTCATTATTTGTTTAATTCTTCTAATTTTTGTGTTTGGTCATAAAGAACCAAGGCATCCACAACTTCATCCAATTTACCAGACAAAATGGTATCTAGTTTTTGGAGGGTTAAACCGATACGGTGGTCTGTGACACGGTTTTGTGGGAAGTTATAAGTTCGGATCCGTTCTGAACGGTCACCAGTACCAATAGTCGACTTACGCTCAGCGTCTTGTTCATCTTGTGCAATTTGTGCAAAGTGGTCAGCAACACGCGCACGGATGATTTTCATGGCTTTCTCACGGTTCTTCTGCTGAGTACGTTCTTCCTGCATCTCAACCTTGATATTGGTTGGCAAGTGAACGATACGAACGGCTGTCGCAACCTTATTGACGTTTTGTCCACCAGCTCCAGATGCATGGTAGATGTCAACACGAAGGTCTTTTGGATCAATATCATATTCTACCTCTTCCACTTCAGGCATGACAAGGACTGTCGCTGTAGAGGTATGCACACGCCCTTGACTTTCTGTCACAGGAACACGTTGAACACGATGGGCACCAGACTCATACTTGAGTTTAGAGTAAACAGATTGACCTGAAACCATGGCAACCACTTCTTTGAAACCGCCGACACCATTCATAGAGGCTTCCATGACTTCAAAGCGCCAGCCTTGGGCTTCAGCATACTTTTGATACATGGTTAGCAAATCTCCAGCGAAAAGTGCTGCTTCGTCTCCACCAGCAGCGCCACGGATTTCAAGGATAATATTCTTGTCATCGTTTGGATCTTTAGGAAGGAGCAAGATTTTCAGTTTTTCTTCGTATTCTTCTTTTTCAGCCTTGGCATCTTTGAGTTCTTGCTTGGCCATTTCTTCCAAGTCAGCATCTCCACCTGATTCCTTAATCATTTCTTCAGCGTCAACGATGTTTTGAAGGACTTGTTTGTATTCTCGGTAAGCCGTCACCGTATCACGGCTTGAAGCCTCTTCTTTTGAGAGCTCCATGAAACGCTTGGTGTCCGAAACCACATCTGGGTCACTGAGCAATTCTCCTAATTCTTCATAACGGTCTTCTACAGCTTGTAGTTGATCATAGATGTTCATTTTTTCTCCTTATTTCTCAATTGTTAAATCATAGATTGCGACTACTTCGTTCTCGGATATTTCCCCAGTTTCTTTAAATCCATAACTGAGGTAACAAGATCTTGCATGTTCATTTTCTGGTTCATAAGACAACCAAAGTTTATTGCTTAAACCTGCTGGCGCTGTCCGAACATAGTCTAGTACTTTATCCATAATTGGTTTAAAATATCCTTGATTTTGAAAATTCTTATCAATCATAAAACGAAATAGTAAATAATTTCCACTACTAATTCCGATCTTTTTATCATAAGCTATCATCACAAAACCTATAATTGCATCATTATCATAAACTGCCAATGGAGCTACAAAATCTCCATTTTTAGTGTAGACGTATGCTTCAGCTAAACTAATTGCGTTGGTTGCAATGAATTGTTTTTGATATTCCTTGACATCCAAATTTCAAAACATCAAAATAATTCTCCATTGTAACATCTCTTAGTTCAATTGTCATAGTTGTGCTCCTTGTTAGATGCTATCATTGGCGCAAAATAATGTTTACGGCAAACCGAGATATAGGTTTCATTACCACCAATCTGAATCTGCTCACCATCATAGACTGGCAGTCCATCCTGTGTACGCAAAACCATAGTCGCCTTTTTCTTACAATACTGACAGATGGTCTTGATTTCGTCAATCTTATCTCCTAAAAGCAAGAGATACTTGGAACCTTCGAACAGTTCATTGCGAAAGTCATTTTTCAAACCAAAAGCCATGACGGGTATATCTAACTCGTCCACAACACGAGCTAGATCGTAAACATGATGACGTTTGAGAAACTGGGCTTCATCGACCAAAACACAGTATGGTTTCTCAGGTAAATCTCGGATATAGCCGAAGATATCCGTTGACTCCTCAATCGCAATGGCAGGGCGTTTCATGCCAATTCGACTCGATACATAGCCAACACCGTCACGCGTATCCAGAGCCGAGGTCATAATCACAACACCTTTTCCTTGCTCCTCATAGTTATAGGCCACCTTGAGAATCTCAATCGTCTTACCAGAGTTCATGGTCCCATAACGATAATACAACTGTGCCATGTTTCTTGCTTCACGTCCATTTCTAAATTTTTGCTACATTCTAGTATATCATAATTTTCTTAAGCTTTAAACGGCAAAATGTGGTAAAATAGAAGAAATCAAAAACTAGTGGAGGAAGCTATTATGCCATTTGTACGCATCGATTTATTTGAAGGACGCACGCTCGAGCAAAAGAAAGCTCTTGCTAAGGAAATAACAGAAGCTGTTGTTCGCAACACTGGAGCACCTCAATCTGCTGTCCATGTCATCATCAACGACATGCCAGAAGGAACTTACTTCCCACAAGGGGAAATGCGCACCAAATAAGCTAGCTTAAGCAGAATTGCTTAGGCTTTTTCAATCTCCAAGTAGCATCCATTGAAGAAATAGTTCAAATTTGTTACAATTTGAAAAGAGACTTGGAAAAATTTCCAAGAAAAGAGCTATTTATTAAAGGAAACATTATGATTACACGTGAATTTGATACCATCGCTGCCATCTCTACTCCACTAGGTGAAGGGGCTATTGGTATTGTCCGCCTGAGCGGAACAGAAAGTTTTGCTATTGCGCAAAAGATTTTTAAAGGAAAAGACTTGAGACAGGTTGTTAGCCACACTCTCAACTACGGTCACATCGTTGACCCTCTAACTGGTAAAGTCATGGACGAGGTCATGGTGGGAGCCATGAAATCTCCAAAAACCTTCACTCGTGAGGATATTATCGAGATTAACACCCACGGTGGGATTGCGGTAACCAATGAAATTCTCCAACTAGCGATCCGTGAAGGAGCTCGGTTGGCAGAACCTGGTGAATTTACCAAACGTGCCTTTTTAAACGGTCGCGTAGATTTGACACAGGCTGAGGCAGTGATGGACATCATCCGTGCAAAGACTGACAAGGCCATGAACATTGCAGTTAAGCAATTAGACGGTTCCCTTTCTGACCTCATTAACAATACCCGTCAAGAAATCCTTAACACACTTGCCCAAGTCGAGGTTAATATCGACTATCCTGAGTATGACGATGTTGAAGAAGCGACTACTGCTGTGGTCCGTGAGAAGACTATGGAGTTTGAGCAATTGCTAACTAATCTCCTTAGGACAGCCCGTCGCGGTAAAATCCTTCGTGAAGGAATTTCCACTGCCATCATCGGACGTCCCAACGTTGGGAAATCTAGCCTCCTCAACAATCTCTTGCGTGAAGACAAGGCTATCGTTACAGACATTGCTGGTACCACACGTGATGTCATCGAAGAATACGTCAACATCAACGGTGTTCCCCTCAAATTGATTGATACAGCTGGTATCCGTGAAACGGATGACATCGTGGAACAAATCGGTGTCGAGCGTTCGAAAAAAGCCCTCAAGGAAGCTGACTTGGTTCTGCTAGTACTAAACGCTAGCGAGCCCTTAACTGCCCAAGACCGACAACTTCTTGGGATTAGCCAAGATACAAACCGCATTATTCTTCTTAACAAAACTGATCTTCCTGAAGCAATTGAAACTTCAGAACTCCCTGAAGATGTCATCCGCATTTCAGTTCTTAAAAACCAAAACATTGATAAGATTGAAGAACGCATTAATGACCTCTTCTTTGAAAATGCTGGTCTAGTCGAGCAAGATGCAACCTACTTGTCCAACGCCCGTCATATTTCCTTGATTGAGAAGGCTATTGAAAGTTTGCAGGCTGTTAATGAAGGTCTTGAACTGGGGATGCCAGTTGACTTGCTTCAAGTTGATTTGACTCGTACTTGGGAAATCCTCGGAGAAATCACTGGAGATGCTGCTCCAGATGAACTCATTACCCAACTTTTTAGCCAATTCTGTTTAGGAAAATAAGAAAAATCCATGCTCGTTATTGCGGTCATGGATTTTATTGTCTTATTAGTAATCTGGTCTTAAGACACCTGTTACAGTTGCCTTAGTTGCTTCGTAGTCACCATCTACAACAACCTTGATAATGCGTTTGGCATCTTCTTCTGGTGCTGGAACAAGAGGTAGACGAGTTGGTCCAGCTTCAAATCCCATATAGTTCAGAACTGCCTTAACTGGAGCAGGACTTGGATAAGAGAAGAGAGCATTAACCTTAGGAATGAATTTACGCTGAATAGCTGCAGCTTTCTTCATGTCGCTTTCTGCAATGGCAGTAAACATTTCGTTCATCTCATCCCCATTTGTATGGGATGCAACAGAAATAACCCCGTCAGCACCAAGGTTCATGGCATGGAAAGCATCTCCGTCCTCACCAGTGTAGACCAAGAACTCTTCTGGCTTGTGTTCAATCAGGTAAGCCATATTGGCCAAGCTCGTACATTCTTTGACACCAATGATATTTGGATGGTCAGCCAAGCGAAGCATGGTTTCTGGAGTCAATTCGACAACCACACGACCTGGAATGTTATAGATGATAATTGGTAGATCCGAAGCATCTGCAATGGCTTTAAAATGCTGATACATTCCTTCTTGAGAAGGTTTGTTGTAGTAAGGAACAATAGCAAGCCCAGCAGCAAAACCACCAAACTCAGCAACTTCTTTGACAAACTCGATAGAGTCACGCGTATCATTGGTACCTACACCCGCAATCAAAGGAACACGTCCATTGACAACTTTTTGTACAGCCGCAAACAACTCCAACTCCTCATCGTGGGTCAAAGTTGGACTCTCAGCCGTCGTTCCTGCAAGAAGAATACCATCTGTATGGTGGGCCAATAAATGCTCAATCAAGGCTGGAATAGCATCAAAGTTGATAGAACCATCCTCGTGGAAAGGGGTAATGAAGGCCGTGATGATTTTACACTCTTTTAAATCTTGATAAGACATGAAAACACCTCTCTATTTCAAAGAAGGAGTTCATCTGAACTCCTAAACGATATGACTATTTTAATTCAAATTTCAATTCAGCTGTTGGACGAACCAAGTCACGTTCGTGAAGAGTTTCTGCAATCTGAACTGAGTTCCAAGCAGCACCTTTGAGCAGGTTATCTGAAACAACCCACATGTGGATTCCTTTTTCTGCATCCAAGTCTTTACGAATACGACCAACAAAGGTATCACGTGAACCCACTGCATTGATAGCTTGCGGATAAATTTGATGAGCTACATCATCTTCGAGAACAGCACCTGGGAAGGCTGCGATAGCTGCTTTTACTTCTTCGATTGGAGCCACTTCTTTTGTTTCGATATAAACTGACTCAGAGTGAGCTGACAAGACTGGAATACGCACACATGTTGCAGATACTGCAATGCTATCATCTTCCATAATTTTCTTAGTTTCCTTAGTCATCTTCATCTCTTCGTAAGTGTAATCATTGTCAGTGAAGACATCGATTTGTGGAAGAGCATTAAAAGCGATAGGATAATGTTTCTTATCACCACCTGAAGGCAAGATTTCCGCATGCAAATCACGTGGGTTTACACCATCATTCAAGACTTCACGAAGTTCACGTTGTGTCTCAAGAATTGCTCCCATACCAGCACCTGAAACTGCTTGGTAAGTTGAAACAATGATACGGTCCAAGCCCCATTTTTGGCGAACTGGCTCAAGCGCCACCATCATTTGAATTGTTGAACAGTTAGGGCAGGCAATGATCCCGTTGTGGGCATCAAGTGCATGAGCATTGACCTCTGGAACAACCAAAGGAACATCTGGATTTTGACGGAAGTAAGATGTATTATCTACTACTACTGCTCCAGCTTTAACTGCGTATGGTGCATACTTAGCTGATGTAGAACCACCTGCTGAAAAGAGAGCAATGTCAACTCCTTCAAAAGCTGTTTCAGTCGTTTCTTCAATTGTAATATCTTGATCTTTAAATTTCAAAGTCTTGCCTGCTGAACGTGCAGACGCAAGTAAACGAATTTTATCGATTGGAAGTGTTGATTCTTCCAACATTTTTATCATCTGAGCACCGACAGCACCTGTCGCGCCGACTACAGCAACTGTATATCCCATAAATAACCTCTTTCGGAATTTTCTAAAAATTTCTATAATAGAAGTATTATACTACTTTTTCCATGAATTGCAAAGCTTTTTCATCATTTTTTGAAAAATAAAAATCCCCAGTCGTTAGACCAGGGACTAAGAGGCATCTTCATGTGATGAGCAGGTTCACACAACTCATCAAGGTCCGCTCCTGCGTTATGACCTCCTTATGCTCAATAGTAGCCCGAAGACTACCTATCGACTCATCGCATCTACTATTCTACTAAAGAGAATGACTTTTGTCAACAGACGAAACTCTTTAACTTCTTTTACACAGCTGAATAAGAAATATCTTTGAAAGATTTGGGGCAGACATAACAAAAACCCTTTATTTACAAGGGTTTTCTTGTCTATTTAATGCTAATTGCCGGGATTGAACCGGCGACCTCATCCTTACCATGGATGCGCTCTGCCAACTGAGCTAAATCAGCTTACTTGAAAAGTATACTATAATCAGAAAAGCTTGTCAAGTTTCCTTAGAAATTTTCTATAAGAAAAAGCCAGGTAAAGGCTACCTAGCTTGTCCTGTTCTATTTGCTTAAATCGATTCGACGACCAATTTTACCGATAATAATCGCTCCAATAATCAATGAGGCAAATTCACCGATTCCTGTTGTGAACCAAGTAAGGAAAAATGGTAATTGCGCTACGATATTCAACTCTGCAGCGATAGTAAACATGGAAATTGAAAAGAGGATTGAAAAGAAGAAATGATCTTTTCGAATCAATCCGTTAAAGAGGTAATCCTTGCTGTATTTTGCAAAAAGCCAAACACCTAAACTGAGGAATACCAAGGTTGAACCACCACCAACAAAGACATCCAGCAGTCCAAAGCTAAAGAAATTAGCAATCATACAACCGATGGTAACTCCGATGATGTACTTAGGATTGTAAAAAGCCATAAAGTTCATCATTTCTGAAATACGGAACTGGTAAGCACCATAGCTGATTGCATTTAGGGGCGGTGTGACAGTCAAAACGACATAAATAGCAGCAACGATTGCAATATCTGCAACATCACGAATAGTTAATTTTTTCATCTTTTCTCCTTTAGCGGTTATCCGCGTGTAATATGCTTGGTGAAAGAAGCTAAGCACCAAGGGTTGCTTTATTCAACCTTACTAGTATAGCACAATAGCCTGCTTTATGCTATACTTAAAACATGAAAATTCGTATTCAAAAATTTTTTAACAATGAAATCTTAGCCTATCTCTTTTTTGGCCTTGCAACAACTCTAGTTTCGATTCTCTCACGACTAGTCATTTATCAACTAAGTCATCAGGAACTCCTTGCTACTGCCCTAGCAAATATTATTGGTATCCTCTTTGCCTTTATCACAAATGATACAATCGTGTTTAAGCAAGCAAGGAAGAATCGGCTTATCCGTTTAGTGAAATTTTTTCTTGCCCGCCTTTCTACTTTTCTGTTAGATTTGCTCTTTACTTTTCTGTTTGTGACTCAGTTTCCTCACATCATAGGTCAATTCGTAAATGAAAATCTTGATAAGGTAAATGCAATCGAAACAGTTCTTGCACAATTATTGATAATTATTCTTAATTACATTTTAAGCAAGGTCTATGTTTTTAATAAATAAAACTTCTGAGCATACATCTTGCAAGCTTTTCTTAATTAATATATAATAAATAGAAAAAATTTTTGAAAGGATATTATGAAAATGTTAAAAGATCTAAAAGCATTTTTGCTTCGTGGTAATGTTGTTGACCTTGCTATCGGTGTGATCATTGCCTCTGCTTTTGGTGCTATCGTAACTTCACTTGTAAACGATATTATCACTCCTCTTATTTTAAATCCCGCTTTGAAAGCTGCTAAAGTCGAACGTATCGCTCAACTTTCTTGGCATGGAGTCGGCTATGGTAACTTTTTAAGTGCTATTATCAATTTTATCTTTGTGGGTACCGCCCTCTTCTTTATTATCAAGGGTATTGAAAAAGCACAGAAACTGACTGGCATAAAGGAAGAAAAAACTGACGAAAAAAAACCAACCGAATTGGAAGTCCTTCAAGAAATAAAAGCACTTTTGGAGAAAAAATAATCGTTTAAAAGGATCTAGCGCCAAGCTAAATCCTTTTTCTTTACTCTTTCGGCAACTTGCCTGCTTTTTCTAGCATCTTCTTGATAAGATAAGGCATCTTGACATTCTCCCGCCCTTTTTTCTCAATCAGTTTTTTCACAAATTCCGGCATTTGTAAATCTTGAGATTCGGCTAAGATATTTTTAGTCTCATCTGAAGGAACTAACTCATCAAAGGTTTCTTCTTCTGGGAGAAATTCCTTAAACTCTTGATGTTCATTAGCTCTGACTGTATTAACCAAGGCATCAATCAAACGAGAATCTGTATTTGGCATTGGTGGACGATGGTAGTTTACCCCAAATTCCTGACATAACTCATAACATTCCACATCATTATCAAACAAAACCTCAATGTGCTCACTGATAAAACTAATAGGTACAAAAATATAATTATCTGGATGTTCTGTCTGTTCTCTGAGGTACTCTAATACATCTGGCTTAATCCATGGAATCCCGATATCGCTTTCACTCTGCCAAGTATTGGTATATTGCTCGGAACTCAAACCCAGTTTTTCAGCAACTAACTTGCTATTTTCAAAAATTTGATCGATATAAGGATCCCCAAAATCCAAGGCAAAAATGGGCACACTGTGGGCTGAAAAGATGACTTTAAAGCTATCTTGCTTTACTTCTTCTTTTAAAATCTTAGCAATTTCATCTGCCCAATAGTTTAAGAGTGCTTCTTCCTGATACCAGTCCTTAATGACCAAAAATTGAATTTGCTTGCTTTCTAAAAATTTCTCATAACCCATGATAGAGTAAAAAGAATAATGGGGCTCCAAAATCAGGCAAATACACTGCTCAATTCCGTCTGCTTCCATCTGACCAATCACATCTGGGATAAAGGGACTGGAAAACTTATTGGCAAAATAGACACTATATTCATTTCCTAGCCTAGCTTCTACCAAGGCAACCTCTTCACGGGTAATTTTTTGCAGAGGCGTGCCTCCAATAAGTACATAATTATCATAGAGAGTTTGAATCTCGTGGTCTTGAGGTCTCACTCCACGACGAATATTTGTGAAAAAATCAGCCACACCTTCAAAGGTAATCTCTTCTGGCGAACCGAAAGTCATCATTAAAATTGCTTTTTTCATAATCGCTTCCTTGTGATGTTTTTATCAAGTTTATTTTATCATTTATCCATTAATAAGTAAACGCCAACATAGCGAATTTCCCTAACTTATGTCTTTTGTTTTTCTCTTCTTTCTATGATACAATGGAAAAAATAAATTCAAAAGGAGTTTTTTATGACTTATCCAAATCTCTTGGACCGCTTCTTAACCTACGTTAAGGTCAACACGCGCTCTGATGAACACTCTACTACTACTCCAAGTACACAGAGTCAGGTTGACTTTGCAACCAATGTCCTTATCCCTGAAATGAAACGTGTTGGTCTGCAAAATGTTTATTATCTTCCAAATGGTTTTGCGATTGGTACCTTGCCAGCCAATGATCCATCTTTAACACGTAAAATTGGCTTCATCTCCCACATGGATACTGCTGATTTTAATGCTGAAGGAGTCAATCCACAGGTAATTGAAAACTACGATGGTGGTGTGATTGAACTAGGGAATTCTGGTTTTAAACTGGATCCAGCTGACTTCAAGAGTCTTGAGAAATATCCAGGACAAACGCTTATCACAACAGATGGAACAACCTTGCTGGGGGCTGATGACAAGTCAGGAATTGCTGAGATTATGACTGCCATTGAATATCTAACTGCTCATCCTGAAATCAAACACTGTGAAATTCGTGTTGGTTTTGGTCCAGATGAAGAAATCGGTGTTGGTGCCAATAAATTTGATGCAGAAGATTTTGATGTGGATTTTGCCTACACTGTTGATGGTGGCCCATTAGGTGAGCTTCAGTACGAGACCTTCTCAGCAGCTGGTGCTGAATTGCATTTCCAAGGACGTAATGTCCACCCTGGTACTGCCAAAGGTCAGATGGTCAACGCCCTTCAGCTAGCAATTGATTTTCATAATCAACTTCCAGAGAATGACCGACCTGAGTTAACAGAAGGTTACCAAGGTTTCTATCATCTTATGGATGTGACTGGTAGTGTCGAGGAGGCGCGTGCAAGCTACATCATTCGCGATTTTGAAAAAGATGCCTTTGAAGCGCGTAAAACAGCTATGCAGTCTATCGCTGATAAGATGAATCAAGAACTTGGTAGCGACCGTATCACCCTCAACTTGACAGATCAGTACTACAATATGAAAGAAGTCATTGAGAAAGATATGACTCCAATTACCATTGCTAAAGCCGTTATGGAAGATCTGGGTATCACTCCTATTATCGAACCAATTCGTGGAGGGACAGACGGCTCTAAGATTTCCTTTATGGGAATCCCAACTCCCAATATCTTTGCGGGTGGTGAAAACATGCACGGACGTTTTGAATACGTCAGCCTTCATACCATGGAACGTGCAGTTGATACAATCATTGGTATCGTAGCTTATAAAGGTTAAAAAGACGAGGTAGTTCAGCTACTTCGCCTTTTTTATTTATTCTACTGGTTTTGCTTGATTTCCAGTAGTTGTAGAAGATTCTGTTGTTTCATTTTCTGAAGCTAATTCAGCAGGTTTAGAATCTCTTGCGTTGCTCGGTTTGTTTTCGTCGCTTGCAGTTTCACTGTTAGATTCTGCAGTTGCTGATGTTTCAGTTTCGGGACTTGTCTTATCACCATTTGCCTCGGCATTTGTTGCTGGAGTTGCTTCTTCACTCGCGCTTGATTTTGACTTGATTTCTTGATTCAAGATCAGAATAGCTTTTGTCAATTCAAGTAAAGCAACCTTATCTTTACTCTTAGCAGAAAGTTGATCTAGTAAAGCATCTACCTTATCAAAGTCTTCATCAGAACCCTTATTGTTTTCTAAATAAGCGTGAAGTGACATGAGGATATCGTAAAGTTTTTGATAGAGTACAAGTGTCTGAGGATCTTGCTCAGCATTTTCTTTCTCTTGTTGAAGGGCACTAGCGATACGAGTCAAGACATCTTTTACCTGACTGTTTACTTCATCCAAGTCTGCATCAGCCTTGTTTGTGGCAGCTTTAAGATTTTCTACTTCTTCTGCCAAGGATTGTCTGATTCCTTCTTCTTGGATTTGCTCTAAGAGTTGAGTTGCCTTGCTCAAGAGACTTTCTACTTGTTCCTTGCTGACATGATTCATATGCTCTTCAGGCATAAAGTCTCCGTACAATTCTTTCAAGAAGCCGTAAATAGCTGTCTTGGCAGTTTGGTTATCTACTTTTTCAGTATCTAGAACTGTCTGACTTGATTTCGCAGTAGTTGGCTGAGCTTTCAAAGCTTCTTCCACTTCTTGTTTTGCCTGATAGATGCTTGGGAATAATTTGTTCAATTCTGCTGCCTTAAGGAAGGATTGAGATTGATACAAGGTCCAAGTCAACTGAGCTACTTTGTTTCGAAGTTCATCACTCAAACGACCGTCATTTACGTGTTCGTAGAAGTACTTGATGTATTCTACAGTTGTAACACCTGTTCGATCATTAAAGTCTTGAAGAGCTTGAAGTTGTGATTCAACCGCTGCTAAACCAGCCTCATCTTTTGCCAACTTAGCTTCTTGGAGTCGAACGAGAAGGTCTTTCTTAGGAAGCCCATAAGAGTCTGTATCAAGAGTATTGATTTTATCAATCAAAGCCTGATATTTCTTATCTAGAGCACTTGTTTCAACAGGTTTGATACTTTCATCAATATGGATATATTGCTTATCAAAGAGTTCTAGTGTCGCAAGATAACCTGCTGTAGAGTTAGTTGCCAATTTCTTCATATTTTCAGTAAACTGACCTAAGGCTAACTCAATCTGTCTTTGTTCGATAGGCTTATCTTTGTAGATGTTTCTGCTATCAGCTAGAAGTTGATCTACTTTTGCCAAGACTGCCTTCTCATCAAAGGCCCCAGGCTGATAGTTGGATTGTAGGGCTGGAATCTTGTTTTTCAATGCTACTTCATAGCCCTTCGTTTGAACCTTGATGTAGTGATTGTGGTCGCCATGAGGAATCACAAAACTACCATTTTCTACCTGTAAACGATAAGGTGATACACCATCACGCAATGCGGTCGTGTAAAGTTCATTTAGGAAATCAAGTTCTGGATTCCCAGTTTGCAGTGGCAAACGAACATGTTCCTTACGAACAGCGTAGGGATGGATATGAGTCGGATCGTAGGCTTGGTCTGGATTTCCAAAGACAAAGAATCCGTTTGAAATTCTAATAGCTTCAAGTGGAACACCATAGGTCTTAGAAATGTAAGCAATCTTTTCTTCATCACTAGCATCTCTTGAGAAAGACTCTACCGTTTTAGCAAGAGGTTTTACAGGCTCTGCATCATGATGTGCTTTCAAATGATCCTGAGCTTCCTTAATTTGATCAGCTGTCAAATCCTTCTTGAAGAAGTAATGATTGTGGTCTCCGTGACTCATGACAAAACCTTGCTCATCCTCACTAATGACACGATTAGCATCAAAACCGTGATCATGGTCTTCATCATGATGGTGGTCATGCTCATCGCCATCGTGATCATCATGGGCTGGACTTCCACCTTTCAAGTGATCCTGTGCGGCCTTAATTTGCTCTGGTGTCAAATCCTTCTTGAAGAAATAATGATTGTGGTTACCATGAGTCATGACAAAGCCTTGCTCATCTTCAGCAATAATACGATTAGCATCAAAGCCGTGCCCATCTTCTTCATGTTCCTCATGTGAAGTTCCTGGATTGATTGGAAGAGATGGCGAAGGTGTTGCTAGACCATTGTTCGGAAGAGTCGGTTGACCAATTTGATTCGACTTAGGAATGTAATGGAAATGGTCACCATGTCTTACAATATAAGCTGTGGCTGTTTCTTCAACGATATCTTTTGGATTAAAGATATAACCATCAGATGTTGAAGAGATAGGCTTATTTGTAAGTAATGAGGCATGATTCAAAGTAGATGGACTACTTGAAAGACTTCCCAGACTAGATGCCACTTCACGGGTCTTTTCATTTGTAGAGACCGTAGAATCAGTTTCACCGATAGGCACCATTCTGGCAATCTTTTCTTCTAAAGGAGAAAGTTTGCTGTAAGGAATAAAGTGATAATGGTCGCCATGCGGAATCGCAACTCCATTTGGCGTACGGCTGATAATCTTAGCAGGGTCAAAGACTAAGCCATCTGATTCACTGTAACGTTGGTCACTAGACGAATCATAGAGTTCCTTCAAAAGACTTTGGAGATTTTCAACTTTGCTTTCTGGCTTGCTAGTTGATCCTTGTGCTACAGATTGCGTGTTATTTTCACTAGATGTTGAAGAATAGCTTAACTGACTCGGTTGCGTATTTTTCCCAGCTAGATGAGCTTTTGCTGCTGCTAACTCACTAGCAGACAAATCACTTTTTGGAATGTAGTGATAGTGACCTCCGTGAGGAACGATATAAGCATCACCAGTATCTTCGATAATATCAGCTGGATTAAAGACATAGCCATCATCTGTCGTATAGCGCCCCTGAGACCTTGCTACAGCAACATCAGAGCTGACCTTCTCATTATCTTTGACATGTTCTTGTTTTTGACGATTGATTTCATCCTTGGTTCGAACATTATCAGCATGAGCTGCATCTTTCAGGTAGACATAATATTTTCCATCGACCTTGATGATATAGCCACCCTTGACCTCATTGACAATATCTCCATCCTTAAGTTGGTAGTTTGGATCCTTCATCAAAAGTTCTTCACTAAAGAGGGCATCATAAGGAACTTTCCCATTGTAGTAATGATAGTGATCACCGTGTGACGTCACATAGCCCTGATCTGTGATCTTGATAACAATTTGCTCAGCCTGAATTCCTTCTTTCTGGCTGACTTGGTCTGGTGTCAGGTTTTCAGTTTTCTGACTTGACTGGCTGCCATCCACATAAGAGACACGATTATTGTCCTTATTTTCCTGCGAGCGATACTGGTTCAGTGCATATGCACATAGACTCAAGGATACGATAACAGCTGATCCAGCTGCTATATATTTTTTACTGAATTTCATAAATCCCTCATTTCAATAAATGATGAAGCTTTTTCTTAACTTCTTTTTCTCGGTTAAACATTTTTTCTAAACTGGTTATTTAACCATTTAATTAACCAGTAAATAGTTTACCTTTTTTAAGCTCATCTGTCAAGATTTTTAGTGAAAGATAATAAAATGATTACTTTAAGAATCTTTTTGCATTTTTTATCAAGAAATTTCATCTTTTTATTAACAAATAAAAGGACATTATTCTATCCAATAATAGAACAATATCCTTTCAGCTAGATGATCATCAGTCAAAATATTCTAAGGTTTTATTTGCTTAAGAGTTTTAATATCATAGGTTACTAAATCCCCATTCTTATTATAAAATTGAACACCTTCTGACGAAAAAATAAGATATTTAGAATCAATTTGAGCAATTTGTGCTATTTGGTTTATATGATTTTTTAAAGTATCCTTATCTAATCCATAATCTGGTATCTCATCATAATCATCTTCTTTATTTTCTGTATGTGGTTCTTCTTCACCAACTTTTTCGACTGAAGGATTGCTGCTAGTCGCATCTGCCTCATTTTGAGATTTATTATCCTTTGGTTGTTCATCAACTTTGTTTGAATCCGTTGCATCTTTCTTTGTTTCCGATTTCTTATCTGAAGAAACTAGATGTGAAGTAGAAGAATCATTTGTTGTTTCTTTTTCTTCACTTCTTTTAGCTATCAACTCTTGAGCTTGTTTCCACTCTTTCTCTGATAAATCAGACTGAGTGATACTTCTCAACGAGCCACCGCTAGCTTTTGGAATACTGAAAGATTTATCTGCCCAAATATAGGTTCCCTTTGCCAATACATCCTGAGGATCAAAAATATATCCATCAGGAGTTGCAAACTTGCCTTCTTTAAGTGCTTTCTGAACCTCTTCCGCAGAATGGATAATTTGCCAGTTCTGCATTCCAGCACGTTTTTCAAGAGGAGTTACATTAGCAATAACAGATCCAGCATCATCATGACCTGGTTTTGACCAAACTTCAGGACGTACATCAGGATGTTGCATTACATATTTTATAGTTGCTATTTGCTCACTACTTAACCAAGAATACGGTACGACATGAATGTGATCGATATGTGGAATAATGAAGGAAGTTCCAGTATCATACGTAGTATTGGCTGCATGCATAGGCAAGCTAGATACATCAACAGCTAATCTTGGTTTAATTTCTGTTTCTACAATATCATAACGATAAGTATCTTTATCTTTAAGCATTAGTTCCTGCTCAGAAAAAGCTATTTGAGTAAGATCGAGTTCTTCACGTGAATAAAAATAATCTTTACCACCTTCATTAATTATATAACCAACTTTACTATTTCTAGAAACTTTACTAGTTACTTTTTTATAATCAAACTTTGGTTTTTCTTTATCATGTGAGCGAACTGAAGAAACGATGTCATCTGGATTTTTTCCAGTTTCTTGAATCCATTTAGCAACCTCATCCAATTCGAATTGTTCTAATTCACCATATCCCATATAATGGAAATGATTTCCGTGTTTGGCAATAACACCTGATTTATCAACGGAATCAATTGAATCTTTGCTAAATATATATCCATCACTCGTATCATAAGGTTTACCATCTAAACCTTTTCCATATGCTTTGATCGGTTGTCCTAAGAACTTATGTACTACTTCTTTTGATACTAAAGGTTTAATGTCTGTACCAATTTGATTTAATCCATTTTGTCCTTTTAACGGAATCATTCTTGCAATCTTCTGCTCTAAATCAGACATTTGTGAATAAGGGATAAAGTGATAATGGTCTCCGTGAGGCACTGCGACACCATTTGCAGTACGTTTGATGATTTGTGCCGGATCAAAGACTAAGCCATCAGATTCCACATGGCGTTCTGATAAGGGTTTGGCATACAATTCACGTAAAAGTGTTGAAATGTCTTCCCCTTGATTTTGATGATAAGTTGGAGTGATAGTCAGATTGTGGTTCTCTGACAAGCTTGGTTGAGCTGGATTTGCATTATGACTAGAACTTGAAGAAGGACGAGACCCCTGCTTCCCATTCCAATAAGCTTGAGCTGCAGCCAATTCTCCTGCTGACAAATCACTCTTAGGTATATAGTGAAAATGATTGCCGTGCGGTACAACAAAAGCGTCACCTGTATCTTCAATTACATCTGTCGGACTAAAGACATACCCATCATCTGTTGTATAAGCGCCTCCAGTTCCTCTATTCGGTGCCGGCGTATTGAGATTAAAGTTTGGTTTAATCGGTGAACTTGGTGTTGAACTTGGTTTATCTGTACTGCTTGGTTTCGTATTGTCAGAATGACTTTGAACTGGCTGACCTCCAATTGGTAGATTTCGAGCCAATTTTTCTTCCAAGGCAGACATTTGTGAATAAGGAATGAAATGGAAATGATCTCCGTGAGGCACTGCCACACCATTTGCTGTACGTTTTGTAATCTGTGCTGGGTCAAATACCAAACCATCAGACTCCACATGACGTTGGCTAAGTGGCAAAGCATACAATTCTTGAAGGAGACTAGCTAAGTCGTCACTTTGACTTTCAGAATCTGTTGCAGGATTTTGAGGTGTCTCAGATTGACTCGTTCTCACACTAGATCTTGTTTCTCCCCTGCTTGAACGATATTCAACCGTACTTAATTGACCGCCTTTTCCAGATAAGAAGGCTTGGGCAGCAGCTAATTCACTAGCAGACAAGTCACTCTTAGGAATATAGTGGAAGTGATTGCCATGAGGAACGATATAAGCATCACCAGTGTCCTCAATGATATCAGATGCATTAAAGATATAACCATCATCCGTTGTATAACGTCCTTGAGCTCTGGCTGCAGCAACAGCATTATCTGTGCTTGCATTATGATTATGACTATGTTCCTGCTTCTGACGTTTAATCTCTTCTTTTGTACGAATATTGTCCGCGTGAGCAGCATCCTTGAGGTAAACATAGTATTTCCCGTCTACCTTAATCACATAGCCACCCTTGATTTCATTGACAATGTCTGAATCCTTCAACTGATAATTCGGATCTTTCATCAGCAGTTCTTCACTGATGATAGCGTCATAAGGAACCTTGCCATTATAGTAATGATAATGGTCTCCATGAGAGGTCACATAACCTTGATCCGTAATCTTGATAACAATTTGTTCGGCGTTGATTCCCTCTCTCTTACTGACTTCATCTGGTGTCAAGTTCTCTGCCTTTTGACCAGCCTGGTCACCATCTATATAAGCAACTCGATTCGAATCTTTCTTAACTTGACCAGCTTGGTAACGACCAAGTTCATAGGAACAAACACTTAGGGCAAGAACTGCCACTGAACCTGCTACATATTTTTTATTGATTTTCATAATCTCCTCATTTCAATTCTTCTGCTAAAACACTCATATTTTCTTCAAGATTTTCTAGATAAGTCTTGTCATTTTGTGGGTCTGCCTCTAAAGGATTCAGAGTTTTAAGACCCACACCTGTTGATTTGACAAGAGTTTCAGCTACTTTTGAAGAAGCGTTACTTTCTGTAAAAATCGTTTTAACCTTATAGTTTTTAACAAATTCCTGAATTTCTGTTAGTTGTCGTGGACTTGGTTCTTGTTCAGGAGAGATGCCTGCAATACCAAGCTGATTAAGTCCAAATCTCTTCGCTAGATAAGAAAAGGCTGTATGTTGTGTTACAAATGTTTTCTGAGTCGCTTTTTCAAATTTAGGCTGAAATTTCTTGGTTAATTCCTGAGCTTTTTTGATAAAGGCTTGCGCATTTTTCTGGTAAGTTTCTTTATGCTCACTATCCACCTCTGAAAGTTTATCAGCGATAATCTGAGCTTCTTCGCCAGCTTTTTCAGGATCTAGCCAAGTATGAGGATCATAGAGCGTTTTTTCATCAACTCCATCCCCTGCTTCCACATCTTCTAGCCCTGGGACTCGGTCTAATGTCATTCCTTCAGAAGCCTCTAAAACCTTCACTTTAGATTTTTTTAGATTTGGATCCAGACTTCCTGCCCAAGATTCTAGAGTATGAGAATGGTAAACAAAGACATCTGCATCATAGATGGCCGCGATGTCATTTGCTGAAGGTTCAAAGGAGTGAATCCCACTACTTGACTGAATCATTCGAACATCATTCAAGTCACCAGATACTTCCTTGACCATAGCATAGATAGGATAAAAACTGGTCACAATTTTCATCCCTTTCCCTGTCTGACTTTCCTTTTGACCACAAGCCCCTAAACACAAAAGAAAGACACTTAACAATACTAAAAATAAATTTTGTTTCTTCATGAACAACTCCTTAACCATTTAATTAACCAGTAAATATTCTACTCCTAAAAATTTAATCTGTCAAGATATTTTTAGAAAAAATTTGAAATTTCTTTCACATATAAAAATCTGCTGAGTTTCAACAACTCAACAGATTCTCACTTTATTCTTCTATGGTAGAATGCTGATAGCCATAAGTAAAGTAAATAAAACTTCCTATCAACAAGGCAATCAGGAAAGCAATCCAGGTTTCCATATTATACTGTAACATGAAGGATAAACAAATGATAATTGATAAAATTGGTAACAGAGGTACCAAGGGTGTTTTAAATTCTCCAGCTTTGGGCATCCCTTTTTCTTTCCGTAAGCGAATCAGACCGTAAGCAAGCATGACCAAGTAGGCTAAGGTACAAATATTTAAGAAGGCTGCGATACTAGCAAGAGGGAACATTCCTGCTGCTACTGCTGAAGCTAGACCGGTCAAGATAGTAGCATTTTTGGGTACCTTGCTTGTTTTGGTCAGTTCCTTAAAGACAGCAGGCATCAATCCGTCACGCGCTAAACTGTAAATCATACGCGATAGGGCATAGGTCATCGAAATACAAACTGTAATCAAGGTTAAGATAGCCACTAATGACACATAGTTGGCTGCCCAACTAATCCCAACACTACGAAGAGCAAAGGCAACGGCATCATCGACATTTAAATGACTATAGTGAACCACACCAGTCAAGACAAGCGTCACCAAGGCATAAAGAATGGTTACGATAGAAAGCGATAAGACAATCCCTCTAGGAATATTTTTTTGAGGAGTTTTGACCTCATCTACGGCCATAGAGATGGATTCGAAGCCCAAAAATCCAAAGAACATCAAGGACGCACCAGCCATAATACCAGTACTAGCACCATAGATTTGTCCAAAACCGTAAGGAGCAAAATTGCTCCAATTATCAAGCTTGATATGCCAAATTCCCACCAAAATAAAGAGAGCTAAAGCGGAAAATTTCAAAATCACTAGAATCGAATTAAAGCGTAAGGCTGCCTTGGCATTTAGTAAAACAAGCGAAGTCACCAAGACCAAGACAAGAATAGGCAATAAATCAACAAATGTCCCTGCTTGAGGATTAAAGGTACCATTTAAAGCCTGAGGAAGGGCTATCCCGTATTGAGAGAGCAAGCCTTTAAAATAAGCTGCCCAACCCGAAGCCACACCCGATATAGCTGTCATGAACTCCATCATGGTTAACCAGCCAGCCAACCAGGCTGGGAATTCTCCCAAGATAGCATAGAGATAACTGTAGGCACCACCTGTAGCAGGTACTCGTGAAGCAAATTCTGCAAAAAAGAGGGCTGATAATCCCACACACAAGGCAGAAATGACGATTGAAATCACTAGGGCTGGACCCGCTAGAGTTGCGGCTGCAGTACCTGTTATTGTAAATACACCTGTCCCTACCATGGCTCCGATACCCAGCAAAATCAAATCCCATAACTTCAAATGCCTGTGCATCTCCGTTTTATCTAAACTAACATTTTTTGTTCTAAATATATTCATCTTTGACTCCAAAATAAACTGATGATTCTATTTTACCATAAATATAGGACATTTGTGAATATTTATAAAATAATTTTCTAAAAAAATCTGACTACTCTCTTGTAATCAGATTTTTATCTATTCTAGTTCATTTCTTTAAAAGCTGCTTCTGCATCCGCATTGCTGATAGCACCAAATTGAATCTTTCCAATCTTTCCTTGGCTATCAATTAAATATTCTGTAGGAATACTTCGAATTTGATAAGCTTGGAAGGTCGTTGCTTTGGTATCATAAAGAACAGGGATATCCTTATAACCTTGATCTTGGAACCATTGTGGGAATTGCTCGACAGTTTTTTCACCTTGAATTCCTGGTGCAATGACACTAAGAATTTCAAAATCACGATCTGGTTTCGCAGCTAATTCCATCAACTCAGGCATACTTTTCTTACATGGACCACACCAGGAAGCCCAAAACTTCAAATAGACTTTTTTACCCTTATAATCCGATAACTTAACTTCTTTACCATCCATGGATTGCAATGTGAAGTCTGGAGCATCTTTTCCAACAGCAATTTGTTGTACAGTCGTTTGTTGTTTTGGCTGTTGTGCTGCTTGAGTCTTTTTAGTTTCTTCCTCACCACAGGCTATCAATACAACTAATGACAAGAGGCTTAAGCCAGCAAACATTACTTTTTTCATCTTTTTCTCCTTTATTCAAAAATTCCAGCTAGAATATTTACTTGTCCTAGTATTAACAAAATTCCCATTAAAATAATGAGGAAACCACCAATTTTCTTCAGTAGCATCATATGACGTTTGATTTTACTAAAATAAGGCATGACTACACCTGAAGCTAGAGCCAAAACCAAGAAAGGAATGGCCATCCCCAGAGTGTAAATGAGAGTATAGATAGCTCCTTGCCAAGCTCCATTACCACCAGAAGCTGCAAGCGCTAAAACGGAACTTAAAACTGGACCGATACAAGGCGTCCAACCAAAGCTAAAGGTAATACCGAGTAAAAAAGCTGACCAATAACGATTAGAATCTGATTTTTTAAAGGTAAAGCTTTTTTGAACCTCTAATTTCTTAAAATGAAAAATTTCCATCTGGTGAAGACCCAAAATGATAATAATAGCTCCCATGACATATCGAAACCAATTTGCATAGAGAATATGACCAAAGTAACCAGCACCAAAGCCTAGAATAAAGAAAATAAGAGAGATACCTGCGATAAAGCAAAGTGTTCGAATCAAACCGGACCAAAGAACCTTTCTCCCAAACAAGGAAAAACTTTTTGCGCTTTCCTGATCATCCAATAAAATCCCAGCATAAACTGGCAGAAGTGGAAAAATACAAGGAGAAAAAAAGGATAAAACACCTGCTAGAAAAACAGAGATTGAAAATACTATCGTTTCCAATAAAGGACCAACTTTCTTAAGATTTCTAATCCTATTTTACTATATTCAATTTTATTTGTAAGCTTTCTGCTACACAAATTGAATTATCCTGTATTTGAAAGAGCCTTATTTTTCACGAATGACTTCGACCTTGTATCCATCAGGGTCTTTAACAAAGTAATAGTTAGGTGCAGTTCCTGGTAGACCATTTGGCTCAGTCACTTCATAGCCTTTGGCACTATGCTCTTGATGAAGCGCCTCAAGATCAGGTGTACTGAGGGCGATATGGGCAAATCCATCTCCAACCACATAAGGACCGTGATCGTAGTTATAAGTCAATTCCAACTCATAGTCGTCACCCTCAAGACCTAGATAGACAATCGTGAAGGCATGATCTGGAAAATCTCTGCGACGCAATTCTTTAAAACCAAAAGCATCTTGATAAAATGCGATTGATTTTTCAAGGTTTTCTACTCGCAAGCAAGTGTGTAGCATTTTTGAAGCCATATTTTTCTCCTTTATTTTTAAAAAGACTGGGACAATCCTGTTCCAGTCTTATCTGTTATTATTTACCAAGTTTTGCTTTAGCTGCATCTGCAAGAGCTGTGAAAGCTGCTGCATCGTTAACAGCCAAGTCAGCAAGCATTTTACGGTTAACTTCGATCTCAGCCAATTTCAAACCATGCATCAATTGTGAGTATGAAAGTCCGTTCATACGAGCTGCCGCGTTGATACGAGTGATCCACAATTTGCGGAAGTCACGTTTTTTCTGACGACGGTCACGGTATGCATAGTAGTAAGAGTTCATTACTTGTTCTTTTGCAGTACGGAACAAGATGTGTTTAGCTCCATAGTAACCTTTTGCTAATTTAAGAATACGTTTACGACGTTTGCGTGATACAACGCCACCTTTAACACGTGCCATGTTTTATTTCCTCCAAATATTTCCTAGAATTGTTTACTTACAGTCAAGCTATTATTTCAAGCGAGTAAGCATTGCTTTGATACGTTTGTAATCTCCTGAATGCACCATAGATGCTTTACGAAGATGACGACGTTGTTTCTTAGTTTTTCCGTGGAAACGGTGAGAAGTGTAAGCACGGAAACGTTTAAGTCCACCAGAACCTGTACGTTTGAAACGTTTAGCTGATGCGCGGTGTGTTTTTTGTTTTGGCATGATTTTTTCTCCTTTATTTAACTTTCTGACAATTATTTTTTGTCAGTCGCTGGCGCCAATTGCATGAACATTTGACGTCCATCCATTTTAGCACGTTGTTCGATGATGGCAATATCTTGAGTTGCTTCAGCAAACTCGGCTAAAACTTTTGCACCAATCTCTTTATGGGTAATCATACGACCCTTAAAGCGAATAGATACCTTAACTTTATTTCCTTTTTCAAGGAATTTGCGTGCATTGCGAAGTTTTGTATCAAAGTCACCCTTGTCAATCGTTGGACTTAGACGAACTTCTTTCACAGTAACAACACTTTGTTTTTTACGTTGTTCTTTTTGCTTCTTCTGGTACTCAAATTTGAACTTACCGTAGTCCATAATTTTTGCAACAGGCGGTTTGGCTTGGGGTTGAATCAATACTAGGTCAACATTAGCGTTATCAGCCAAAGCTTGCGCTTCACTGAGTGGCTTGATGCCTAGCTGTTCTCCTTCAAGACCAATCAAGCGAACTTCACGTACACGAATCTCATCATTGATGAATAAGTCTTGCTTTGCTATGGTTTTCACCTCTTTTGTTTTATTAGAGAAAAACAATAGCGGACTCGTAAATATACAAGCCCGCACGTTATGATAGCGTTTCTTAGAAACTTTTCATCCGTAGGGCCAGGCAACTTAATGTCACAAGGCGAGAAGCTCTCACTTCTGCTTTTCTCAACTTTTATATGATACCAAGTTTTCTAGCTCTTGTCAAGATAAAAAGTTATTTTTTTGAAAAGTTTCTGTTTGTATTTTGGCTTGGTTTCCACATCAAAAAGAGAGAATCAAGTTGATTCCCTCTCTATGTTAGTTTTTACTTATTTTCCCTATAGGAAAGCTAGGATCTATTAAAAAATTCTTTTTTCTGTGAACTTCCCCATCTTTCGATAAATAGAATCCCCACTAACAAAAGGATAATCAGGCAAGGAAGTAAAACTAGCCCCATGTCCCAATTTAGATTGACATTATCAATCAGCTTAGGTAATCTTCCAGATAAAATCTCCACTGAACGCAAGTAAGTAAAGGGAATCAGATGTGCAATCCTTTGAAGAGACTGAATTGTTTGGATGCCAAACAATAAGCCAACAATCCCAATGAGTGAAAGAAAGAGGATAGGCATTTTTTGCTTGAAAAAGTAAGCAATCAAGTAGACGACTTCCACAATGACGATAAAGGCTAAGAAGGCTAGTAACAAGCTAGGAAATAACACATCTTGTATTTTCCCAATAGTTACCTCTTGATTCACTAAGCTATATATCGGGTAGGGATAATCTAACTGTCCAAAACCACTTATCAGACTTCCCACTAGAAAAGAAAATCCGCTGATTCCGATAAACAGCACAGTTACATAGCCCACTCCAACTCCAAGAGAGGACATGGCAAATGCCACTTTTGAAAAAGGATATAACTGAGCTGTATCCAGATGATTTTGATACCTTTCTGCAAATAGTTGCGTTAGCATAAAAATAATAGCAACCACAAACAAGCTTGGGATGATAGCCTCTAAAATCCAGACAATCTGATCAATCCCGTAGGTCGGATAAACTAAATTGTGCGCTTTTATGTTCAAGGGATATAGGGCTTGGTAAGTCTTTCGTTGGCGGTCAACCGCCATTTTAAAGTCAGAACTAGCAGTCGGTTCCTTTGATAAAATTTCATAACTCTTCTCTACATCTTGCCACTGCAAATAGTAGGCTTCTTTCCAGCGTCCTTCTTTTAACAAAGCCAGAATTTCTTTCTTTTGCGTCAAAAGATTTTTTTGCGAGTCTAAATTTTCTTTAGCAAACTGGTATTCCTCCGAGCTGGTGTCAGATATTTGGGAGAGTTTCTCTTCATATTCATTGATGACTCTCTCATCTTTTACAAGACGGGTTTCTAACTCGCTCTCCAAGCTGACGGAGTTTGCAGTCTGACTATTAAAATAAAAGGTAACACCGAGTCCAGATACAAATAAAGCTAAGATAATCCAGTTTAAGCGACTTTTGAAAACTTTTTTTAATAAAAATAGACTAACATCTTTCATAAACTAAACCTCTTCTATTTGCCCCTGATGAATGGTTACTACTCTATCGCAGACATCAAGCAACTCTTCCTTATAGTGGGAACTTAAAAGAACCAGCTGTTCTTGTCTATCGATTTGTGCTAGCCTATCAAAAAACTTCTGTCGATAATACTCATCTAAGCCATTTGTAATCTCATCCATAAGCCAGCATTTCGCCTGACTGAGGAAATACATGGCAATCACCAAGCGTTGCTTCATGCCTAAGGAGTACTTGCGAATGGGAAGACTGATATAGTCAGACATTTCCCAGTAGGCGATTTCATCCCTCAAGTTCAGACCTGACTTCCAGATGTTTTTGATAAGACGAAGGTAGTCCATCCCACTTAAGTTTCCATCCAGCCATTCAACGCTTTCATAATAAAATAAAGAAGGAGGAGCTGCGATATTTCCACTACTTATAGGAATTAAATTGCTAATGGCGCGGAACAGGGTCGTCTTTCCAGAGCCATTGATAGCAAGAATACCATAAATCCTACCCTTTTCAAATGTAAAATCAACATCTTGTAAGATGACTTGTCGCGTTTTTAAGGTCACATGAGTAAGCTGCAACATATCTAGCCCTCCTTTTTATCACTCTTTAAGGATTAACAGCCTCCGCTGTAGTAGTTTAGTACTTCATAACGATTGTAATTCCAACCACTATCAACTTTATACTCTGAATAGCTGTCATAACGAGACCATGACGGAATCCAAGCATATTGATGGCCGTGATAGTTGGTACTATATTTCCAAAACGTATTCCAATCATACTTGTAACTTTTAGTGACTGTCACAGCAGATAAACTGGACTGAAAAAGACCAATAGATCATAAACTAACTAATTAAACGATTTTTGCTAATTTTTAATGATTTTATATCATCAATATTGAATACGCTTTCATTATATCGTTTTTATCATTATTATGCAACAGATTTTTAGTTTATTTTACTAATATTTAGTATTTATCCTTTCTATCGAACGCTTTCGATTTTCCAACTATTCAACCCCTTAAACCGTATAGCTCCTTGCTGATCAGTTCGGTAAACTTTACTATTGATATCTTCCAGTCGGGTCAAAGTTTCCTGATGGGGGAGTTTGGTTCGATTGTTCTTTCCAACTGAAATGAGAGTCATCTCTGGTTTGAGCTGTTCTAAAAAGACTGAACTTGATGATTTTTTAGATCCATGTTGGCCAGCTTTCAAGACATCAACTTTCAAGTCTGGATAGTGCTTCAGCAAGTCCTTCTCTCCTTTCTCCTCCAAATTTCCCGTGAAAAGAAAGTGCTTATCCAAAAGTTTCCCATACAGAACCAGGGAATCTTCATGACCTCCATCTCCAATTTTCCTTGGAGATAAGACTTCTAACTGACTTCCAAAAATTGGCAAATTCTCTCCCACTGACACACTACGAACCTTGGTTTGAGTCGCCTGCAGTTCTACTACAAATTCCTTCTGTTTCAGACTGCCTTTTGATACTAAAATCTCCCCTACATGGAAAGCCTTGGCCACTTCCAGCAAATCTCCAACATGTTCCTTGTCCGTATTGGTCAAAATCAGCTGGTCAATCTTGGCTACTCCTCGACTTTTGAGATAGGGAATCAAGGTTCGCTGGACATTGCTAGTTGTCGCCTTTTCTTGCCATTTTTCTATTTTCTTACTAGACTCTGCCTTACCGCCTACATCTATGAGAATGGTTTTACCAGTTACATCCCTTAGGAAAATACTTTCTCCTTGCCCCACATCCAGCATGGTAATTTCATTTTCCAGTGGATGCTTGGTCAAGAAAAAGAGACCCGTAATCAATAAGCTCAATACTGCTAGCCTTTTAATGTTTTTCCTCAAATCATAGACTAAAGCCAAGGAAATTAATAGTAGTATCAACAGACATGCATTGGGTTGTCCAAAGACAAGCGGTCTACTTGCCACCTGTGATACCAAGCGAATAATGTCCTCCAACCATTCAAAAATAAAATTCAGCTGAATGACTGGATAGAGAAAGGAAAGGGCAAATAAGATAGACAAGAGCGGTAAGAAGACCAAGTCAAATAGAAAGGAAAAGACAAAGGTCAAAAGGATAGACCAAGGTTGAAATTCTGCAAAATAGAAGGATAGAATGGGCAATATTCCCAAGGAAATGACTAGACTTTCTCTGACCACAGCCTTGAGACCCTCTCCTTCTTTGCTGGTCATGGTCAAGATAAAAGCATAAGCGCAGGACAAGACTCCTCCAGCAGTCAAGAAAAAGTTGGGCATGATGATAAAGAGGACAAGCACCGTCAAGGCAAAATTATCCAAGCCCTTAACACCATGTTGAGCCAGTAACTTCTGCAAGAGACTGCGAATGACTGATGCTGAAAATCCTGTCAGACCTGCATAAATAAGGGAAAAGGGATAAGTCAGCCATTTCAACTTTTCTTGGGTCAAGCCTAATCGCAAGAGTAGTTTCTTAAAGCCATCCATGAAAAATCCTACCTGCATCCCCGATAAGGCAAATAGGTGAATAATTCCTAGACTGGAATAAAGTTCATTCATCTCCTCAAAGTCTGTATCCAGATGTCCTAGCAAGAGCCCCGTCATGTAATTGCGCATAGGATCTGGAAAGTGCATCTTAATCCAAACTACAGCCTTTCGACGTAAACTGGACAGGTTTTCACCTACATCCCAACTGCTAACCTTTTGAAGTGACTGGATACTCTTGATAGTCAGTATCTGGTAAATTCCTTGAGTTTTCAGATAGGCTTGGTAGTCAAAGCCACCAAAATTTCTCTGCCCTTCTGGCTCAGAAAGCTTCCCTTCTAGTCCTATCTCATGAAGGTCTGTTAAAGCTTGAAATTGTTCTTTCTCCTCCTCGGACTGGAGTTTATAATAAACTTGAAAAATGCGTCCATCAGACTTGCCACGAAAGGATAGACTGTCACCATTGACCTTAATAGTGTCTGGTAAAATCCGTACCCTTTCAACAGAATCCGCCAAATTTTGACTCGCTTGACTCTGTTGCCAAGTTTGAAACAGAAACCAGAAGCCAAAGATTCCACAAATCACTAGAACTCTGCCTGCTGATTTCCAAGGAAATTGGAAAAAGAGACAGACTAGCAGAAAAACGAAGCCCAATAAAGCAAGATAGGATGCTGAGAAAATAGCGTAGTAAAGCCAAAGCAATAGAAAACTCAGATAAATTAGGGGAGTGGGAATGTTTTTAATCCACTGTAACATAGTCTTTTAGCTTTTCTATGGTCTTGGCACCAATACCAGAGACTTTCTTGAGTTCATCAACCGACTTAAATTTCCCATTTGCCTCACGATGATCGATAATATCCTGAGCTCGTTTGCCACCCAGTCCTTTGACCTGCTTGAGTTCTTCCAGACTGGCCTTGTTGAGATTGACCTTCTTTTCCTTGCTCGTCGAAGAAGCTGTCCCAGAACCTGCCTGCTGACTAGCTGTCTCTTCTCCCTTAGTTGGGACGTAAACCAGAGCCTCATCACTAACTTTCTGTGCTAGATTGAGCAACTTACTGTCTGCTTGCTCTGTCAAACCACCTGCCTTCTGAACGGCATCATTGACCCGACTACCTACAGGCAAATCATAAATTCCAGGTGCTTTAACAGCGCCTTTTACATCTACTGTGATTAGATCTTGTTCAAGGGGCTCTGCCTTTTCTTCCTTGTTCACTTCCTTTTCGGTCGATGAATCCTTGGAAACAGCTGCGACTTCTGCCTGTAAATTCGTTTCTTTTACAGGTGTTTGTGGAGTTGGCTTTAGCAAGAAAAATCCTCCTACAAGCAAGCCCAGACCAGTACAGATGACAATGATTTTATACTCTTTAATTTTCTCGATAATTGCTTCCATATTTTCTCCTCTCTTAGATTATTCGTAAGAGGAAGAAAAAACAGTTGAAAAAATTTCTTTTCAACTGCTTATTTATTTGCAAAATAGTCTTCCTTGGTCAAGACATAATGAACTCTTGTCACGATTCGTCCTTCTTCATGCTGGTCCATACAAGCATATGGTTCTGCATGGGAAAAACGCATGCCTGATTTCTCCATGACCTTTCCAGATGCAGGATTGTCCTTATCATGAAGGGCAATCAACTTATTCATCCCTATCTTCTCAAAAGCTAGCTCAATTACGGCACGATTGGCTTCTGTCGTCAATCCTTGATTCCAATACTTTTTATTGATAATATAGCCAATAGCTGCCTTCTTAAGAACAGGATCAATCTTGTGCAAATCAATGGTTCCGATAAATTTGCCATTGCTTTTTAGTTCTATTCCCCACCGTCCCAAGGGATTGGCCAAGTAGAACTGAGCAATGTTATTCTTGGTTTCTTCCAAGCTTTGATTTGTTGGAAAAGTGTAGCGCGTATTTTCTCTGTCCGAGGCGTAGGCAAACATTGCTTCTGCATCATCCAAGGTTACAGGTCTAAGCAATAAACGCTCAGTCTCCACTATTGGATACTGAGCTAGTTTTAAAAAGATTGATTCCATAGGATTCCACCACTTGAAAAGTTTCTAACTAAGATAAGGATATTGAATGAAATATTTAAAACGCAAATTTATACTTAGCATTGAGATAACTTTAAGTACAAAAGAGCTATCCTTCAGACAGAGATTGAGACTCTAATTCTTCACTCTCTTCTTTTTTAACTGGAGCTGGTTCATAAGCTCGGATAATCTGAGCGACAACTGGATGGCGAACCACATCCTTAGCTGAAAAATGAACAAAGTCAATCTGATGGATGTTCTTGAGTTTCTCTTGAGCATCAATCAAACCGGACTTGACATTCCGTGGTAGGTCAATCTGACTGATATCTCCATTGACAATCATCTTAGAATTAAAACCTAAACGAGTCAAAAACATCTTCATCTGCATAATGGTCGTGTTTTGCGCCTCATCAAGAATGACAAAGGCATCATCCAAGGTCCGACCACGCATGTAGGCAAGGGGCGCGATTTCGATAATTTCACGCTCCATGAGACGAGTCGTTTGGTCTTTCCCCAGAATCTGATACAAGGCATCATAAACAGGTCGAAGGTAAGGATCCACCTTTTCCTTAAGATCACCCGGAAGAAATCCAAGACTCTCACCTGCTTCCACTGCTGGACGAGTCAGGATAATCCTCTTGACCTGCCCGCGTTTAAGAGCTGTCACTGCCAAGGTCACTGCAAGGAAGGTCTTCCCTGTCCCTGCAGGCCCAATTCCAAAGGTCACATCATGCTGTTTAACACTGTCCACATAAAGTTTTTGCCCTAGGGTTTTGACACGAATAGGTTTACCAGTATTATCCTTGATGATTTCTTCTTCGTAAAGGGCGACAAACTTGTCGATTTCATCGTTTTTGACCATACTAATCGCAGTCACCACATCTGGCGTCCCAACCGTCATCCCACGATTCACCAAGACCATGAGAGCTTGAATAACCTGACGAGCTTCCTCACAGGCAGTCTCTTCTCCCAAAACCTGGACAATCTCCGTACGGGCATGAATCACCACATCAAGCTCTTCTTCCATCAAACGAAGATGGCGTTCATTAGAACCAAAAAGATGAAACAGGTCATCTGGATGACTCAGTTGAATGTCAATTGAATGTTCCTTCAAATAAAGAACCTCTCTAATCCTTTTATTTCTTTTTATTATAGCAAAGGGATGGATAAATTACTAGCCCAAACCTAATGAATAAAGTCTAGTGTTCTAAGTATTCTTGCCAGATAGCGTCAAAATCTCCTAGGTTAAAAGAGAAACTGGCATGCTCCTCCAAAAAGCGACTCACCTCATCAAAATCATCTGTGTGTTTTGGGAAGGCTGACTCCTCAAAAGCTAGGTCTGCCAATATAGCCTTGGGACTGTTGCTTTTAGGATTGCGCTCGGTCATGAGCCAAGTGTAAAATGATTTTCTCATAAGTCTCCCTAGATCAACTCTGTCCCAAACTGGTCTTGCTTGATTTTACCAGCCTTCATCAAACCACCGAGTGCTTTCTTGAACTGACCTTTAGAAATGCCAAAGGTTGCCTTGATATCGTCTGGAGATGACTTATCATTTAAGGTCATGAAACCGCCATTGCTTTCCAAGTAGGTCAAAATCATCTGGGCATCATTTTCCAACATTTCAAAAGAACGTGGTTTGAGGGAGAGGTTCAAGGTACGGTCCACTTCACGGAAACCAATGACACGCGCATCTAATACTTGCCCCAAACGTGGCTCTGCATAGCGCTCGCTAGGATGGATAAAGCCAAGCATGTTATTTTCTGGTAGGTAGACAAAGGTTCCTGACAGCTTGAGACGGTACACAATGGCTGGCCAGTTTTGGTTCTGCATGTTGTTGTAGGCAGGACGAGCCAGACGTTGGAAGTCTTCTTGATAGGCCAAGAGTCCCCAGATACGGTCTTTCTTGTCCACTTCAAGACGGATGTAGAGTTGGTCGCCCTTCTTAGGCCAGAGTTCCTTGAGCTCAGGGAGAATATCGAGTGACACAACGATTTCCTTGTCAGGAAGACCCGTATCCACAAAGACACCCAAGTCCTTACGAACCTCTGTGACACGGCCCCAACCAAATTGGTCCTGAGTTGCAGTCACTTCTAGAGTGGTCAAGCGGAGTTTTTGCTTCATATCCGTGTAGGCAAAACCTTTAACCGTATCCCCTACTGTATGTTGACCTTCTTCCTTAGCAAGAGCATAGGTTTGACCATCCTTTTGCACAAAGTAAAAACGGTCATTTTCATCGATGATGAGTCCAACGATAAAACTTGCAAGATTTGTATTCATATTTCCTTCTTTCGAATAAAACTCAGCCAGCAATGCCAACTGAGTTTTTCTGTTTATTTTTAGACTTCCAAAAGTTCTTTCTCTTTGTTGGCAGTCATGTCGTCGATGTGTTTAACAGCATCATCTGTTACTTTTTGAATATCTTTTTCAAGAGTCTTCAATTCGTCTTCAGTGATTTCTTTTGCTTTTTCTTGTTTCTTAGCTTCGTCCATAGCATCGCGACGGATATTGCGGACAGCCACTTTAGCATTCTCACCGACCTTCTTCACTTCTTTAGCAAGGTCACGACGAGTTTCTTCTGTAAGAGCTGGGATAACCAAGCGAATCACAGAACCATCGTTAGCTGGTGTAATACCAAGATCAGAAGCGTTCAAAGCACGTTCGATGTCTTTCAATGAAGACTTATCAAATGGTGTTACCAACAAAACACGCGCTTCTGGAATCGTAATTGAAGCGATTTGGTTAAGAGGAGTTTCTACTCCATAGTATTCTACATGTACACGGTCAAGCAAGCTTGCATTGGCACGACCAGCACGGATACCACCAAATTCACGAGCAAGTGATTGGTGAGACTGGGTCATTCTCTCTTTAGCTTTTTCAATAATTGCGTTAGCCATAATCTTTCTTATTCCTTTTCTTAGATATTATTTGAAACTGTTGTTCCGATATTTTCGCCAAATACGACACGTTTGATGTTGCCTGGTTGGTTCATGTTGAAGACAACCAAGTCAATGTCGTTATCCATTGAGAGGGTTGAAGCTGTTGAGTCCATGATACGAAGACCTTTATTGATAACGTCACGGTGGGTCAATTCTTCAAACTTAACGGCTGTCTTGTCTTTCTTAGGATCGGCATTGTAAACACCATCGACACCGTTTTTAGCCATAAGAATAGCATCTGCTTCGATTTCAGCTGCACGAAGGGCCGCTGTTGTATCGGTTGAGAAGTAAGGTGAACCAATTCCGGCACCAAAGATGACGATGCGGCCTTTTTCAAGGTGACGAAGGGCACGCCCACGGACATAAGGCTCTGCCACTTGTTGCATAGCAATGGCAGTTTGAACACGTGTATCAACCCCAACTTGTTGCAATGAATCTGCCATCACAAGAGCATTCATAACAGTCCCAAGCATTCCTGTGTAATCTGCCTGAACGCGGTCCATTCCTGCTTCTGCTGCAGGTTCTCCACGCCAGAGATTTCCTCCACCGATAACAAGGGCAATTTCGATACCTAAGCTATGAACTTCTTCAATCTCTTTTGCGATTGTTTGAACTGTTTGGATATCAATCCCTACGCCACGTTCACCGGCAAGGGCTTCACCTGATAACTTGATTAAAATACGTTTATACTTGGGATTCGCCATTTTCACTCTCCTTCTTTTATCCTACCTATTTTATCACAATTTCTAAGATTTTTATAGTATCATGAGCAATTCTTTCAAAAAAATTAGACTGTCAAAAATTCCTCTAAGTCAGCAAGGGCACGCTCTGCAATTTTTTCATAACGAGCCTTCTTATCACGGATACGTTCGCCTTCCAACTCCTTAATAATCCCAAAGTTGACATTCATTGGTTGGAAATGCTTGCTGTCAGCATGGGTTATGTAATGAGCTAAGCTTCCGATAGCCGTCGTCTCTGGGAAAATAGCCTCGCTTTCTCCCTTGAAGAGACGAGCCGCGTTAATTCCCGCAACCAAGCCTGAAGCAGCTGACTCTACATAGCCTTCCACACCCGTCATTTGACCAGCAAAGAAGAGGTTTGGCTGTTTCTTGGAACGATAGGTTTGCTCAAGAAGATTTGGTGAATCCATATAAGAATTGCGGTGCATGACACCATAACGAACAAACTCCGCATTCTCAAGACCTGGAATCATTTGGAAGACACGTTTTTGTTCTCCCCATTTGAGGTGGGTCTGGAAACCGACAATGTTGTAGAGGCTACCAGCTGCATTATCCTGACGAAGTTGCACAACCGCATAAGGTGTTTTGAATTCGCCATCACGAGGTCCTGTGTAGTCATCTGGATACTCCAAACCGACTGGCTTCATAGGGCCATAAAGCATGGTTTTAATACCACGTTTAGCCATGACTTCGATAGGCATACAGCCTTCAAAATATTTTTCTTTTTCAAAAGAATTGAGCGGTGCTTCTTCCGCATTGACCAAAGCTTCATGGAAATCCATGAACTCTTGCTTAGTCATAGGGGCATTGAGATAGGCCGCCTCTCCCTTATCATAACGAGACTTGAGATAGACCTTGCTCATATCGATAGTGTTGACATCGATAATAGGCGCTGCCGCATCGTAGAAATAGAATCCATCGCCGTCATTAAGGGCATGAATCTTCTCAGCCAGGGCATCACTAGTCAAAGGACCAGTAGCGACCACAGTAATAACGTCAGTTGGCAATTCTGTAATTTCATCGCGAACCACTTCAATTAAGGGGTGGTTGGTCACTTTTTCGGTCACCATTTGGGAGAAACCATCACGGTCCACCGCAAGGGCCCCACCAGCAGGAACACGTGTAGCTTCTGCTGATTCCAAGATAACAGAACCCAAGCGACGCATTTCTTCCTTGAGGAGCCCGACAGCATTGGTCAAGGCATCCCCACGCAAGGAATTGGAACAAACCAACTCGGCAAAATTGTCTGTTTTGTGCTGGGGTGTAGGCTTGACACCACGCATTTCATAAAGTTTAACTGGAATACCACGCTCTGCGATTTGGTAGGCTGCTTCAGAACCTGCCAAACCAGCACCGATAACATTGATATAAGATTGAGACACGACACTAATACCTCTTTGGGTGGGACCTAAGTCCATATCAAAACATCCCACTGGACTGTTTGACACCCACAAATCTTTCTATTTTTTTCTTCTACTAGTATAACAAAAAAAGGGAAGAAGGCAAACTTCCCTGTTTAGTCATTTTCTTCCCAGTCGTGGTAGGCCCCGTAGAGCTGACTTTTATTCCACTGGTAAATCTTAGCGACTTCCTTAATAGCTTGATTTTTCTTCACACCTTGCTGGATGCGGGTTTGAATTTCTACGAACAAGTCTTCCTCGTCCTTTTCCTCCACACCCTGACTGGCCCCCTCAACGATGAGAAGACATTCACCCTTGAGTGGCGTTTCAGAGATGCTTTCCAGTAATTCAGAAATTGTACCTCTTTGGTATTCTTCGTAAATTTTTGTCAATTCTCTAACCAAGACGACCGAGCGGTCACCGTAGACTTCTAACATATTTTCCAGCGTATCTGCCACACGATGGGGCGATTCATAGAAAATCTGTGTTTCAGAATAGTCTTTTTTCAAGTCGAAAAATTGCTTTTGCTGACCTGACTTTCTCGGTAAAAAGCCGTAAAAGATATGTGGCTGTGGCGCTAAACCACTGGCAATCAAAGCAGAAATTCCTGCAGAGGCACCCGGAACAGTCACAACCGCAATTTCTTCCTCAATGGCTGCCTTAACCAAATCATGACCAGGGTCTGAGATACTAGGCAAACCTGCGTCGGAGACCTGAGCAATACTTTGCCCTGCTTTCAAGAAACCAATCAAATCAGGAATCTTTTCCTTGGCATTGTGCTCATGAAAACTAATCTGCTTAGTAGAAATGTCAAAATGCTTGAGCAAAAGACCTGTATTGCGCGTGTCCTCAGCCGCAATCCAGTCCACTTCTTTCAAGGTCTGGATAGCTCGAAAGGTCATATCATCTAGATTGCCAATCGGCGTTGCCACTAGGTACAGCTTGCCATAGGGAGACTGCCCCTTAAAACTTTTTTGAATCTGCATGCCTACTCCCTGTATAACAACTCGTCACAGAACATACATTCCTCATCCTGCTCTCGACGTTGTCCATAAAAATCATTACATACGTGAAAACCATCTTTATAAATTCGACGGACACTTTCACGAACATGCTTAGCCTTGACAGGAGCGTCTGCTTCCACCTCACCCAAGCGTTCGCGCAACTTACTATTTTCCAAGCGAAGAGCTGTATTTTCCTCTACCAGGCTCTTGAGATTTTTCTTGATGGCTTCCACATCGGCCAAGGTTACCAATAACTGTTGGGAAAAATCGTCCAGCGCGTCAAATAATTCTTTTTTGTCCATAAAACAGCCCTTTCCTTTCTTTATCATTCATTTTTGAGTCTATATTTCTTTCAAGACCAGATATTCCATGGCATTTTGAAAGCTGACATTAGCCTGCCACATTTTTCTAGCTTCTAGCAAATCTTGTAGAATCACTCTTACTCTTGCTTGTAGGATATCTTGCCCACAGAGAACTTCAAGAATCCGTAAAACCTGATCTTGTTTTTCCTTGTCATCTGCTAAGTTGGCTAATTTAGCAACTTGCAGATAACTTTCTTTTTTCTTAGCTACTGACCAAGTCAGCAGGCGTTCACTTTCATCGACCAAGGTCCAAAAACTTGCCTGATTAGCCAACTTTTCTGCCTCAGCTCGCGATTGACTAAACTGGGCTAAGAAAGTTGCTTTCTTCTTAACTAGCCCCATTTGTTCTAAGAGCAAGATGAGTTGTTCTTCTTGCTTTTTAAAGTGGAAAATCTGGGTCCGACTGCGGATTGTTGGTAAAATCTTTTCCTCATCGCTGGTCAAGAAGAAAATATAAACCTCACTCTGGGGTTCTTCGATGACCTTGAGCAGAGAATTGGCTGCATTAGGATGCATTTTCTCAGCTTGCTCGATAATAAAGACCTGCTGCTGGTTTTCAATCCCTGCTTGGGAAAACTGCCCCACCAATTCTCGAATACGTTCTGTCTTGATGACCTGATTGACTGGCTTAATCAAGGTAACATCTGGAAACTCTTCCTGTTCAATCAGCTTACAATTTCGGCATTTCTCACATGGTAAAACACCTACTTTATCCGTACAAAAGAGACTTTTAGCCAAAAATTGCGCCATTTCCAAGCTTCCAAAGAAACCTGAAAAGAGATAGGCGTGATTGAGCTGCTCTTGTTCTAGGATACGGACAAAGCGGTCAAACTGGGCTGGTTGCCAAGCCTTTAGTTGATCTTGTTTCATCTTGCCAAGCCCATTCTGTCAAACAAGACAGCCTTGGTAGTTTCCACAACTTGCTCCAAAGGAAAACTAGCATCAATCTTGACAATACGATTTCCTTCTTTGTCCAGAAGAGAAAGGTAGCCTTGACGAACTTTTTTATGCAAGTCCAACCCTTCCAAGTCCAGACGATTGACCTCGCGGTCACTATTAGCAGCAATGCGAGCTAGTCCTTCTTCCACCTCGATGTCAAAATAGAGTGTCAAATCGGGTTTAAGGCCATCTGTCGCAAAGTGATTGAGCCAATCAATGGCGTCAATATCCAAGCCACGACCAAATCCCTGATAGGCAAGAGAACTATCGATGAAGCGGTCCATAATGACCAACTTACCAGCTTCAAGTGCTGGAAGAACTTTTTCCACCAAGTGCTGTCTGCGACTGGCGATATAAAGAAGCAACTCTGTCTTCGCATCCATCTGAGTATGACTTGGATCCAAAATTACTTCCCGAATCTTCTCCCCAATCAAGACTCCGCCAGGTTCACGGGTCGTCAGCACTTCTACTCCTTTTTCCTCTAAAATTGGTAGCAGAGCCTCTAAAACACTGGTCTTGCCTGCTCCCTCTGGTCCCTCAAGAGAGACTAAAAATCCTTTTGACATGTCTAACTCATTTCTTTTTTACTACTTCTATTCTATCAAAAAAATAGGGGTTTGTGACAATCTTTTTATCTTCGCATTTCAACTACCATAAAAGAGGCAGACAAAACTACCTCTTATTTACCTAATTCTTGTGTTCGTTTGTAGGCTTGACCAACTGCATCCATGACTGTTCCTCGAAAAGCATGCGCTTCTAGACTTGCTACACCAGCGATAGTCGAACCGCCTGGGCTACAGACTTGGTCTTTCAATACTCCAGGATGTTGCTGACTTTCAAGAACCAATTTCCCAGCTCCTACCACAGTTTGAGCCGCCATTTTCAATGCCGTTTCTCGTGGTAATCCTGTCTGAACACCTGCATCTGCCAAGGCCTCAATAAAGAGATAGACAAAGGCCGGCCCACAACCTGCGAGACCTGTCGCCGCGTCGATTAATCCTTCTCCCAGTTCAACCAAGAGGCCAGCCTTGACTAAAAGCTGACAAAAGAACTCACTGTCCTCAGCCCTGCAATTAGGAGACAAGGCATAACTAATCACTCCTTGTCCGATAGAAGCAGGGGTATTTGGCATCATACGAATAATTCGGTGTTGACTTGGGATAAGACTTGCTAGTTTTTCCAAGGTCAACCCAGCCGCCATGGAGATTAAAAGAAGACTTGCTCGTTTTTCAAGGATATTCTGGTATTGAGAAAGCAGTTCAGAAAACTGAGCAGGCTTAACTCCTAGAAAAATCACATCTGCTTCTGCAAAGATTTCGTCATTGCTTGAAGCCTGACCACCAAAGTCTGCAATGAAAGCATCTACCTTGGCTTGACTACGATTGGCAAGGAGAAGGTCATCTCCCGTCTTAGCCTGCAAAACAGCCTTAGCCAAGCTAGCACCCATATTCCCCAAGCCGATAAATCCAATCTTCATCTCTTACTCCCTTATCTGTCCGTCACCAGTAACCACATACTTGTAGCTAGTCAACTCTTTCAAGCCCATGGGACCACGCGCGTGCAATTTCTGAGTTGAAATCCCCATTTCACAACCAAGACCAAATTGACCTCCATCGGTGAAACGAGTTGAGGCATTGACATAAACCGCTGCAGAGTCCACTTGATCTGTAAAGTAAGCTGCAGCCTCAGCATTTTCCGTCACAATGGCATCCGAATGATGGGTACTGTGGACTTCAATATGCTCGACGGCTTCTTCTAAACTGCTCACAACCTTAACCGCTAGGACATAGTCTAAAAACTCGGTGTCAAAGTCTTGAGCCTCAGCTGCTTGACCTGAAACAAACTGACTTGCTTTACTATCCAAGCGGAATTGAATTGGTTCCAGTCCAGCTTCTTTTCGATCTGCAACCAGTACTTGCTCCAAACGAGGAAGGAAACTTGCTGCCTTGTCTTCATGAACTATCAATACCTCCATGGCATTACATACAGAAGGACGACTGGTTTTAGCATTATTGATGATAGACAGTGCCTTGTCCTCATCTGCATCCTTGTCCACATAAACATGGACAATCCCAGTCCCTGTCTCGATAACAGGTACGATAGCATTTTCAACCACGGCATTAATCAAACCAGCCCCTCCACGAGGAATGAGAAGGTCTAGATAACCCTTGGCCTTCATCATAGCATAGCTACTTTCACGGCTAGTATCTTCCACCAGTTGAATCACATCTGGATGAATGGTCGTTGTCTCCAAGCCCTTCTTCAAGGCTATGACAATTGCATGAGCTGTTTGGTAGGCATCCTTCCCACTACGAAGAACAACTGCATTTCCACTCTTGAGAGCCAAAACAGCCGCGTCAGACGTCACATTTGGACGGCTTTCATAGATAATACCGATGACCCCCATAGCCACCCGTTTCTTGGTAATAAGCAAGCCATTTTCAAGCTGACTCGTTTCTAAAACTTCACCGATTGGATCTGGTAAAGCAACCACTTCACGAATCCCTCTTGCCATTGCTTCAATACGTCCTGCATCCAAATAAAGACGATCCAACATAACATCTGAGATTTTCCCCTTGGCCGCTTCCATATCTAGGGCATTGGCCGCTAAAATTTCCTCAGTAGCAGCCACTAAGTGATTAGCCATGGCTAGCAAGGCTTGGTTTTTCACTTCTTCACTAGCTGTGTTGATCGATTTTTTAACAGCCTGTACCTGTTCAAATTGTTCTTGTGTACTTACCATAGTTTACCTCTAAAATTCTGTAAAGAGTAGTTGGATTTCAGGAGTAATGGAAATCCAGTCGTCACGGTGAATCAAGACACCCTTGGCTTTTTGAGAACGCAACATATCCTCCAAAGCAGATGCCCCAAATTGCACGCGTCCTTTTCCAAGTGATTTTCCACTCTCCTTGTCAAATACTGTCACAATATCACCGTAAGAAAAGGCGCCTTCTGCTTCAACGATACCAGATAAGAGAAGACTCTTGCCATGTTGAGAGAGAGCTTCCGCAGCCCCTTTATCAACCCAAATAGAACCTTGACTCTGAGCATAAAAAGCCAGCCATTGTTTCTGGGTACGAAGTCCCTTCTCTTGCGCAACAAAGTAGGAACCATCCTTGGTCTCCTCAGCTGCCTCAATCATGGCATCTGACTTCAAGGATGAGCAGATATAAACAGGAACTCCTGATTCCGTCGCGATAGTTGCAGCTTTGATTTTGGTTAACATGCCACCTGTACCATTAGACGAACCTGCTCCACCGGCCATATCAATAATCTCACGATTGATGGTCTCGATTCGCTCCAAGCGTTTGGCTCTTGGATCTGAATTAGGATTTCCTGTATATAGACCGTCCACATCTGTCAAGAGGACCAAAAGGTCTGCTTGGACCATGGCCGCTACCTGTGCACTTAGAGTATCATTGTCCCCAACCTTGAGCTCATCAATGACGACACTGTCATTCTCATTGATGATAGGAATCGCGCCACGGCTAAGTAGAACTGACAAAGCCTGATGGGCATTTTTATAACGGCGCTTATCCACAAAGTCATCTTGGGTCAGCAAGATTTGTGCAGAAACGATTTGGCGCAAGAGAAGATTGGTCGTGTATTCTTCCAACAAAAGGCCTTGCCCTACCGCTGCTGAAGCCTGTTTATCAGCAATCTTAGTCGGACGCTTTTTAAATCCTAAGGCCCCAAAACCTGCAGCAATGGCACCCGACGACACCAAAATCAATTCATGACCAGACTCGTGCAACATAGCCAACTGTTGGGTAATAGCTTTTACTTTACTACGTGATAAACTTCCATCCTCATTCGTCAAAGAAGAAGTCCCCACCTTAAAGACAATCCGTTTGTATTTCATAGTCTCACTCCGATTCTTCATATTTATCCATTATAACATGAATAGCAGGAAATAGAAAAGAGTTGATAGGAAAAAGAAGGCCTTAAAACCTTCTTTTCTACTACTGTTCTGATTCCGATTTATTTGTACTCGTCTCAGAGCTTTTTGAGGTTGAAGAAGTCAAATCTTGACTAGTTGAAGCGCTTGTAACACCTTCATTCTGTCTAATTTCTTTACTTTCAAGATCTTTTTTCACTACTTCTTTCGATTCTTTTATTTCTGAGTGACTTGTGACTTTAGTTGTAACAGATTTCTCGACCGGAACATCCACTAACCAGGCACCACTTGAATCAACAGTATAACCTTCTGGTGTCTTACCGTTCACAAGCAATTGACCATTTTCTTTCAAGAAGTACCATTTATCCTTATCTTTAATCCAACCAATAGCTCGTGAACCATCTTCCTTGTAGAAATACCAATCATTTGCCTTTTTAAGCCAACCTTGCTTCATAGTTCCTGAATCTTCTAGATAGTAATGATGACCAGCAACTTCTATCTCGCCTGTCTTCATGACACCAGTAGAATCCATATAGTACCAGGTTTCTTTATCTTTTACCCAACCCGTTTTCATTTCTCCTGATTGAGCAAAGTAATACCATTGCCCCTTATATTGAAGCCAACCTGTCTTCATAGAGCCATCGTTTGATAAATAATAGGACTGACCTCCAGTATTTACCCAACCAATTTCCATCTGATTTTCTTTGTTGAAATAATACCAGATTCCATCAATTTTCTTCCAATTTTTAGAAGAAGCACCAGAGTCTGTCAAATAGAACCAATGATTGTTCCATTTTTTCCATTGATTCTGTAACAAGATACCCGCTTGGTTAAAGTAATACCATTCACCTTCGATTTCATTCCAACCTACTGCATACTCTCCTGTAGAATCAGGTGCTTGATACCACCAATTCCCATATGCACTCTTATGCCAACCAGCTTGAAAACTTGGAATCGGCTTGTAGGATGTTGAAATGTTTACTAAACCGTCTTGTCGAATCTCAAAAACTGTCGCATCATAGTCTTTGCTGGCTGCGTTAATTCTCTCAATTCCTCGTTCTTCAAGCCAATTGACATACTCACTATCAACACCATTTTTCCAAGGTAAACTATCCGAGGTTTGAACAATCAAACTCGGACTCAAATGTTTAATGAAATCCTTGGTGTTTGATTTATTGGTATCACGGTGATGGTTAAACTTCATCAAATCAACTTTTCCAATGAGAGGACCATACTTGTCTTCTGCTCCATGAACATTATCTAAGTCGCCCCCAAGGTAAATTTTCTTACCATTGACTTTTACCACGCTAATCAAGGAATTGGAATTGTCATCCCAAATTTTCTTTAATTCACCCGACGAATCAGTTTCATTTTCATAATTATATAGTTGAATGTCCATGTCCCCAAACTGAAAATGAGCATCCCCTTGTGTGATATTTTGAATAACTGAAACACCTTTTTCTGCGGCAGTCTGTAAAACCTTATCGTAGCCATACAGATTATCCCATAGACGTTCAGAATTAGTAATACGATTATCACTATATTTTTTAAGATAGACTCGGTCAACTGGATAGGTAGACAGTAATTCATCAACATTTCCAATATGATCACTGTGTGTATGGGTCACCAAAATAAAATCAAGTTTTTGAACACCCAATTCCTTCAAACGACGAAAGACACGGTCTGTTAGAACATGCTTATAAGACGTTTCAATTCCTTCTCTCCATGGGTAACGAGAATCACTTCCATCTGGGAAATCATAATCTTCTCCTGTATCCACCATGGCAAAATGTCCATTGCTTTCAAGAATAATCGCATCACTACCACCTTCATGAACATTTATAAAGTGGATTTTATTTCCTGAACTTTCTTGAGCTTGAACATTCCCATACCATGACAAACCTAAAAAAGCGCCTGCAAGTGCTAAACTAATCAATTTCTTTTTCATTCTTACTTCCTTAATTTCTCCAAGGTTTCCTTAAATATCTCTGGGATATTTGCTGTAAATTCTATGGTCTCACCTGTTCTCGGATGAATAAATCCTAGGGTCTTGGCATGAAGAAATTGTCCATGTCCTTTCAGAGTCTTACGTGGACCATAGACTTCATCCCCAGCGACTGGATGTCCAATGTAAGCCATGTGAACACGAATCTGATGAGTGCGCCCTGTCTCCAGCTGCAACTCCACTAAGCTATAATCGCCAAAGCGTTCCAAGACGTGGAAACGAGTCACTGCAGGCTTACCTTTCGCAGTCACAGCCTGTTTTTTACGGTCTTTTTCACTACGCCCAATCGGCGCTTCGATTACACCACGATCATTGGGCAAATTTCCATGAACAATCGCCCAATATTTACGAAGAGACTTTTTATCCTTGAGTTCTTGGGCAAGTGCTAGATGCGCCTCATCATTTTTAGCAATCATGAGAAGGCCTGACGTATCCTTATCAATACGGTGAACAATTCCTGGACGCAGAACCCCATTGATACCCGACAAGTCCTTAATATGATACATTAGGGCATTTACTAGGGTCCCACTGGTATGACCAGCACTCGGATGCACAACCATTCCCTGAGGCTTGTTAACGACAGCCACATCCTCATCTTGGTAGATGATATCTAGCGGAAGATTCTCAGCCACATACTCTAATACCTCTGGTTCTGGCACATGGTAAGTGACGACATCGCCCTCTTGGACTGTGTATTTAGCTTTCTTGACTTGACCATTGACCAAGACCTGGCCTGATTTGATTTGTTCATTCGCGAGACTGCGTGATAATTCTGTCAAATCCGACAAAGCCTTATCCAAACGCAGGCCACCAGTTTCAATTTTAATTTCCATTTATTTCCTCTTTTAGCATTGCAATCAATAAAATAATCACTCCAACCGTCAGATAGCTATCTGCCACATTGAAAATTGCAAAATTGATAAAGTCAAGGTGGATCATATCCACAACAAAACCCTGACTGATCCTGTCAATAAAGTTTCCAAGACCACCTGCAATAATCAAGGTCAAACCCAAGACCATCCAGAGTGAGTCCTCCATGTGTTTATGTAGATACCAAATGGCACCTACCACGACAACCAGAGTAATGACAGCGAATAGCAACTGCTGATCTTGTAAGATAGAAAAGGCTGCCCCTCGATTTTGCAGGTAGGTCAAGCTAACAAAATTGGGAATCCAAGAACGCACTTCACCCAGTGGAATTTGCTGGACGATATAGGATTTGACCAACTGATCCAGCCCAATCAAAAGCAGTACAATGACTGCCACTATTGCTCTTTTTTTCATGATTTCCTCTTCTGATCAAAATATTCTTGCACGACTTCTACGAAAAGAGTTCCAGCCTGACTCAGCTCCACTTCTTCACGTTTAACATAGACCATGCGATTATCTAGGTTATCCTTGAGACGAATAACTGTGATGCCATTAACACTGTCACTATCTAAAAATCCAGACCCTGTCGCATAGGCGTCCGTCCGCTCTAAAATACCATTCAAGGTAGCACGGTCTGTCACATTAAACATCTGTGAGCTCGCGCTGGTATCGACAAAATTCTCTGAATAATAAAGGTACTCGTCTTTCTCTTGAGTAAAACGAACTGTCGGTAGATCCGCTAAATCCTCCATGACCAATTCCTCTTTCTGAGCTAAAGGATGACCCTCTCGAAGATAAATGTGGGTATGGAAGGGAATCAATTCAATGACCTCTAGACCTAGCTTTTCAACCCGCTGCATAATCCCCTTTTTATTTTGATTGTTGAGGTAGATAATCCCAATCTCACTATGCCCTTGAGCAACTTCGTCTAAGATTTGAACAGTAGTTGATTCAAAAATACGAAAGTTCTTATAGTCAGGATAGCGCTCTGAAAAAGCCGTAATCGTCGGTGGCAAGAAGTCATAGTGCTGACTGGCAATGGAAAATTCATCTTTTTCTTCTTCAGGATTGACATACTGATTTTGAAAAATATCAAATCCTTTGACCAATTCTTGCGCTTTTTCATAAAATTCCATCCCACGACGAGTCAAGAAAGTCCCTGAGCTGGTCCGACGGAAAATCTTAAAACCCAACTCTTTTTCCAAATCACGAACAGAAATAGACAGACTCGGCTGGCTTACATACATCTTTTCAGCAGCTTCACGGAAAGTACCGCTATTCGCGATGGCAACAACATAGCGTAATTGTTGAATGTTCATCTTCTACCTCCAACTTCTTTATCTTTTCATTATACCATATTTTAGAAGTTTTCCAAAAAGGAAAAAAGTATGGAAATTTTCAAGACTCAATGAAGACTCTAACATCCCAATCCAAAAATTAGAATAATGTCTTTTTTCAGTCCTTATCTGATTTCAATCAAATAAAAACAGCAAATCTTTTGATTTACCGTTTAAAACATAATACAAGAAAACTCTCTAAAAATTTCTTGAATTCTATAAATCAACTAGAAAAAGTCTCTTCAATCCTATTAGCTATATCTGGATTTACTTCCCAGATACCAGCATAAGGTTGCTCAATATACTGTCTTTTCTTCTTAGTATATAGATAGACTACACTATCCTTTTCTTCATTCTGATGATAAAACTTGATAATGATGTAATCTTTAACATTTGTCGGTTGATCATTTACACTCTCCAAAGAGGTAGATTTTGACTGTTTCTGTATCTCCTCAATCAATTTTGAAATTTCTTCTCTCTTGTTGATAGTTTTAACATCTTCAGAGGTTTTTTTCTGCAGAGAAATTACAGAAATACTTTCAGGTTCAGGAAGAATAAGTTTTTTCTTACTAACGCAAGCAGATAGAACAAGAAATGAGATTGAACAGACTATTATGGTGATAAGATGTTTCATACAAGTTTACATCCTTTCATTCTTCTTACTTTTTCTCTAAGATATAATTATAATATCATACATTATCAATTTTTACAATATCTTATTCCCTTATAACATTCATTACTGTAAAAGGTTTACATTCCACTATTTTATATTTGTGAAATAAAAGATAAAGTAGCCGATAAATTCGCTTTGTACATAGAATTTTTTCCGATACTAATTCATTCAGATTCTGCCCCTTTTTTGCCCTCTATACACAAAAAAGCCTATTGACCAAGCTCGAAAACTTGATACAATAGGCTTTTTGAACGCCAATTATTTAACAGCGTCTTTAAGAGCTTTACCAGCTTTGAATGCTGGAACTTTAGAAGCTGCAATTGTGATTTCTTTACCAGTTTGTGGGTTGCGACCTTTACGTGCAGCACGCTCACGAACTTCAAAGTTACCAAAACCGATCAATTGAACTTTTTCACCAGCTGCAAGGTAGTCAGCTACTGCTGCGAATACAGCTTCAACTGCTGCTGCTGAGTCTTTCTTAGTCAATTCTGTAGCTTCTGCTACTTTAGCGATCAAATCTTGTTTGTTTGCCATGTTAATGATTCCTCCAAATAATTTCTAATTAACAAATATAATCATATCCTAAAATCCCTTTTAGGTCAAGTTAAAAACGCTATTTCTTCCCATTTTCTTTATTTTTTTAGGAGTGGTAACGTACCAAAATAGCCCAAGCGTTCTCACCCGTGTGAGTTTGAATAATGGAACCCGTTTCCAAAACAGAAATTGGCTGTTCAACATAAGCTTGTAAGCTTTCTTTCATCTCTTTTGCCCAATCAGCACTACCAGAATATGAAATTCCAATCTCTGCTACAGAACGTTCAGAAAGCGATGTTATCAACTCATCTAACCATTTTTTAAAAGTTTTAGCTCCACGACCTTTAACCATTGGCTGCAATTCATGGTCTTTCATTTGCATGACAACACGGATATTGAGAAGTGAGCTCAACAATCCAGTTACACGGCCAATTCGTCCACCTTTGACAAGATTTTCCAAAGTTGAAACACCAATATAAAGCTCTGTATGGTTTTTAACCTCTTCTACATGAGACAGAATTTCCTCCATATCTTTGCCTTCTTGTCCTAATTTTGCAGCCTCAACAACTTGGAATTTCAAGGCTTGGTCAGTGAAGGAACTGTCAATAACTGTTACGTCGGCAGTAGATAGGCTAGCACCTTGACGCGCTGCTTCTACAGTACCCGAAAGAGCATGGGACATATGAATAGCAAGAATCTGGCTACCATCCTTGCATAGGTCTTCAAACACTTCAGCAAAGACACCTACAGGCGGCTGGCTTGTTTTCGGAAGATTCTTACTTGCTTGCATCAACTGAAGAAATTTACCTTCTTCTTTCAAATCAGCATCAGAATAAACAACATTATCAATCATTACAGATAATGGAACAATAGTAATATCTAATTGCTTTACTAGTTCTGGTTCAATAGTAACAGATGAATCGGTTACAATCTTAATTTTTGTCATAGTATCAATCTTTCTATTTTAGGATTCAGATTGGTTTTCTTACTTCTAATTATATCAAAAAAAGATTAAAAATCCTAATGGAGTCACTCAAATTTTCCTTAAAAATTTGATATAATCTACTTATAAGAAAAGAGGTGTCCTATGATTAAAAAAATTTACCCCATTTTAACCATTTTATTAGGAGCTGCTATTTATGCTTTTGGGCTGACTTATTTTGTAGTTCCTCATCATCTCTTTGAAGGAGGGGCGACAGGTATTACCCTCATCACCTTTTATCTTTTTAAAATCCCTGTTTCGCTCATGAACTTGCTGATTAACATTCCCCTTTTCATCCTAGCTTGGAAAATATTTGGAGCAAAATCTCTCTATTCTAGTTTGCTTGGAACCTTAGCTTTGTCAGCTTGGTTAGCTTTTTTTGAGCGTATTCCCCTTCATATTGATCTTCAAGGTGATTTACTAATCACAGCACTTATAGCAGGAATTCTCTTGGGAATCGGTCTTGGAATTATCTTTAATGCTGGTGGTACAACTGGCGGAACTGATATTCTAGCTCGTATTCTCAATAAATACACTCATATATCCATGGGAAAACTGCTCTTTATCTTAGATTTTTGTATTCTCATGCTCATTCTCCTTATCTTCAAGGATTTGAGATTGGTTTCCTACACACTCTTATTTGATTTTATCGTTTCGCGTGTCATTGATTTGATTGGCGAAGGTGGCTACGCAGGTAAAGGCTTTATGATTATTACAAAACGTCCTGACCAACTTGCTAAGGCGATTAATGATGACCTAGGTAGAGGCGTTACTTTTATTTCTGGTCAAGGCTACTATAGTCAAAAAGATTTGAAGATTATCTACTGTATTGTCGGTAGGAATGAGATTGTGAAAATGAAGGAAATGATTCATCGAATCGATCCGCAAGCCTTTATAACCATTACAGAAGCCCACGAAATCCTTGGAGAAGGATTTACCTTTGAAAAAGAATAAAAAGAGGTAGTGTAGTGACCTCAAAAGTTAGACTAATTCATCTACCTTTTGGGTTACAAACAACCTCTTTTTTAATTACCAAAACTCTTAAGACCAATTCCGAGCTACTTCTTCATCAGCTTTTAACTGATCCACTAATTGGTCAACTGAGTCAAATTTGGTCATATCTCGAATGCGATCAAGCCAATAAACCATGACGGTTTCCCCATAAATATCTTGATTAAAATCAAAAATATTGACTTCAAAACGTGCTTCTTCTCCATCAAAGGTCACATTTTTCCCGACACTAGCCATAGCACGATACTTCTGTCTTTGAATCTCAACATCAACGACATAAACGCCATCTGCTGGCATATAAGTACGATCTAAAAGCACCAAATTAGCTGTTGGATAACCAATCGTACGACCACGAGCATTGCCATGAACCACCATCCCTCTTGATGGAAGCGGTGCCCCCAAAAGTTCTCCTGCTTCTTTCACATTTCCATCTAAAATAGCTTGACGGATACGAGTTGAACTAATCTTTCCTTTCTCATCTTCTACAGGTGGAACGATAATGACTTCTCCATCAAAGTAATCCTTTAAGTCTTCTGCCGTTTTTTGATCAGAACCAAATGTATAATCAAAACCTGCAACAATAATTTTGGCATTCATAGCCTTGATATAAGTTGCAAAAAATTCTTCTGCCGTGAGACTAGCGAATTGACTACTAAAATCAAGGAGATATAATTCTTCTACGCCTTCACGTTTTAATTTTCTTTCACGTTCAGCAGGGTTCAAAATATGCAAAAACAGATCCGGATGATAGGGCTCTAAAGCAATCTTTGGAGATTCATTAAAGGTCATAACGACGATAGGTAATAAATCTTTTCTCGCAGCCTTATTGGCAACGCGAAATAATTCTTGATGCCCCTTGTGTATACCATCAAAATAGCCGAGAACAACGACTGAATCAGATGGTGTGCCAATATCTTTTTGGTTTTTTATAGGAATAGTAATAATCATAAAATAATTATATCATAGCGATAGCTATTTCTGGAACAGAAAATCTAAAATGTCGTTTTTTTAACCTGAAGTGTACTATTTTAGAAGAATTATGTTTTTAAAATCAGAAAAACGCATTATACCAGGCATTAAAAGCTTGATACAATGCGTTTTTTATGAAAAGATTTAATGGGTTTTCTAACAAAATGAATTTCCAGCAGTATTTCCGCTTTCTATTAATAAGTTCCTTCTTCACCTTGACTAGTCAAGATAACAGGACCATCTTTCGTAATCACGAATTGGTGTTCATACTGACATGACAATCCACCATCGATGGTCTTATGCGCCCAACCAGTTTTCATATCTGTATTAATTTCCCAGTCACCTGTATTGATCATCGGTTCAATAGTCAAGACCATTCCTTCACGAAGACGGAGTCCACGACCTGCAATACCATAGTTCGGAACCATTGGTTCTTCGTGCATGGTTGGGCCAACACCATGACCAACCAAATCACGCACTACACCGTAACCACGACTTTCAGCGTATTCTTGAATAGCCGCACCGATATCACCGATACGATTTCCAACAACAGCTTGCTCAATTCCCTTATACATGGCTTCTTTGGTTACATCCATCAAATTTTTCACTTCTTCGGACGGTGTACCAACAGCATAAGCCCAACATGAGTCTGCAAGACCACCAGAATAGCTCTGAGTGTATTTCTTCATTTGCTCCACATTGTTGAAGTTTAATTTTGAGACATTCAGGTCAGATTTAGCAATAGGACCTCCCAAAACCATATCAACTTTGAGCAAATCACCATCTTTCAAGATATAGTGACGAGGGAAAGCATGAGCCACTTCATCATTAAGAGAGCAGCAGGTAGCATAAGGATAGTCCATTATAGCACCGTCAACACCAATCTGAAGCGGAAGGAAATTTTCTTCCTTACAACGACGGCGAACATATTCTTCAACTTCCCACATATCTACGCCAGGCTTAATCAAATCACGTAAGCCGATATGAATACTTGCTAGAAAATCACCAGCCTTGTCCATAGCTTCGATTTCACGAGCTGATTTTAATGTTATCATTATTTCTCCTAGTTTCTAATTAATTTTAACGGTCACATTTGCTTTTGAAACAATCTGATGACCATGATAAATATCGTAATCAATAATAGCTGATCGTCTCGTATGATGGATAATGCGTGCTTGAATGCGCAGTGTATCATCTATCTGAACAGCCTGCAAAAAGTAGATTAACATCTGCTCGATGATGAGATTGCGCCCACTATTCACAACTAAATCTTGAGTCATGTGGGTCAGAATTTCTGCCAATACACCATTAGCCAAAACACCGTTCTTCTCTAACATAAAGGGTTCCACTGTAATGACGACTTCATCATGGTGATAAGAAAGTTTTTGACCAATCTGCTCAGAAAAAGTCGGTAGAGCCGAAACTTGGGAACGACTCATTTTCTCCATGACATCTCGTCTGGTTACAACCCCAAGCAAGGTTTGATTATTTCGAACAACTGGTACCATTTCAAAGTCTTCAGCAATCATCCGTTGACTCACATTAGCAATATTTGTCGATAATCCAACTAAAAATAGACTACGAGACATGACCTTGTCAATTGTCGTACTTGGTGACTTGTCACCTGCATCTCTCATGGTAACAACTCCCACCACAACCTGATGTTGATTTATAACTGGGAAACGACTGCTACGATTCTTACGTACTAAGTCCAAATAATCTTTAACAGTGTCAGTCTCTCTCAGAAAACCATACTCATGACTTGGACGATAAAGCTTCTCAACTGTCAAAATATCAGTCTTGATTTGGACATTTGACAAGGCTTTATTAATCATAGTCGCAACAGTGAAAGTGTCATGCTTGCTTCTCAGAACAGGAATTCCTTTTTGATTGGCCAGTTTAAGAACATCATCATGAACCTGAAATCCACCTGTAACCAGAACGGCATTTTCATTTTCAAGTGCTAACAGTTGGATACGGGTACGGTCTCCGACAATCAAGAGTCCCCCATCATGAAGGTAAGACAAAATATTTTGTTCGGTCATAGCACCGATTGAAAACTTACTAAATTCTCTCTCTAAACCTTCTTGCCCAGCCAGAACCTCAGAAGAAGTCACTTCTGCAATTTCAGCAAAAGTTAATCTCTCTATAGCAACTTTCTGGGATTTAACACGAATTGTTCCACTTCTAGGACGGGTCTCCACAATTCCACGGTTTTCAGCTTCCTTGATAGCGCGATAGGCAGTTCCATCACTGACTCCCAGATGGTTTGAAATGCTACGAACACTGACCCTTTTACCTACTGGTAATTCCTCCAAATAGCTTAGAATTTCTTGGTGTTTACTCATTAACTTCTCCCTTTACAAAGCGAAACTCAAGATAATCTCGCATTTTCCTTGTATAGCGATCACTTCCTTTAAACTGACGAATCAATCGAAATCCAGACTTAAGGGCAACCCGTTGACTAGCTTCATTTTCAAGGTGGGTAATGATGGATAATTGTTTTAAGCCAAATTCTTCAAAAGAAAGTTGACAAATTTTTCTAACAACCTCTGTCATAAATCCTTGCGACCAAGCATCTTTTCTCAAAAAATAGCCAAGTTCTGCTTCTTTTTTGATTTCATCTAACTTTTCAAACTTAACAGAACCAATCATTTTTTCAGTTTTCTTGTCACAAATAGCCCATACTCCCAAAGGGGACTTCATAAAGTAATTGGCCAACGCATATTGGCTCTCTTCCAGACTTGCCTGAGTCGGGAAAATAAATTGAAGATTTTCTGGATTCGAAGCTATCTCATGGAAGTCATGACTATCACTAAAAAAGAAAGGACGCAAATACAAGCGATCCGTTTCAAAAAAAGAAAACATTGCTAATTTGGTCCAAATATTCATAAACACCTCTACGGTTTAATCCTCAACAAGTGTAATATCCGCTCCTAGATTACGTAATTTTTCGATAATATCAGAATAACCACGTAAGATAAACTCGATATTGGTAATTTCAGTTTGTCCCTCGGCCATCAAACCAGCAATAACCAAAGCTGCACCAGCTCTTAAGTCAGTCGCTTTAACACTTGCCCCACGCAAATTACGTCCACCCGTGTACAAAATATGACCATTTGTTGTCGAAATGTCCGCATCCATCTTTGCTAGTTCAAAAACATGATTTACACGTTTTTCGTAAATCGTATCGACAATTGTACCACGACCATTAGCTGTTAGTAAAAGAGGGGTAAGCGGTTGTTGCAAATCAGTTGCAAAGCCTGGGTAAGGAGCTGTCTTAATATTGATTGCTTTCAAATTAGACTGCTCTTCGACAAAAATGCTGTCTTCAGATACAGTCATTCTCACTCCCATTTCTTCCAACTTAGCAATAAATCCTTCTAGGTGTTCGTAAAGAACATTATTTATACGAATCCCCTTGCCGACTGCAGCAGCTAAAGAAATATATGTTCCAGCTTCAATACGATCTGGAATCACCTGATGACGGGTTCCATGTAATCTTTCAACACCATCAATAATGATGATATTAGTTCCTGCCCCACGGATATGAGCACCCATATTATTCAAGAGGGTAGCTACATCAATAATTTCAGGTTCACGGGCTGCATTTTCAATAATAGTACGACCATTCGCTTTAACCGCAGCAATCATCGTATTAATCGTTGCCCCTACACTAACCGTGTCCATGTAAATACTTGCACCATGAAGTCCTGTATCTTTAGCAGATAACTTCATGTTATCTCCCTCGTAGCTAACAGTGGCACCCATAGCTTCAAAAGCCTTAAGGTGTAAGTCAATCGGACGAGGACCAAGATCACATCCTCCCGGTAAACCAACTGTCGCTTCACCAAAACGGCCTAAGAGGCTCCCATAAAAATAGTAAGATGCACGAAGACTATTAATTTTCCCATAAGGCATTGGAATATTTTGAACACCTCTTGGATCAATCTCCAATACATCGTCATAACGCTTAATAGTAGCTCCCATCAATTCCATGATTTCGACAAGACTTGCTACATCCGAAATATCTGGAACGCAATCCAAAGTCACCACATCATCAGCCAAGATAATAGCCGGAATTAAGGCTACAACACTATTTTTAGCACCACTAATAGTGATTTCACCTTGCAGTGGTAATCCACCATTGATAACAATTTTTCTCATTCTAAGTTTTCAATACTCTTTCAAGATTTCTAATAAGGTCTTTGAAATAAAGTATATCATAAATTTATCCTTTTTTCCATACTTTTCAATTTTATTGGATAAATCAGAGTTGACGAGTTAGTAACTGAATTACTAATACTCAATGAAAATCAAAGAGGAAACTAGCCGCAGGTTGCTCAAAGCACTGCTTTGAGGTTGTAGATAGAACTGACGAAGTCAGCTCAAAACACTGTTTTGAGGTTGTGGATAGAACTGACGAAGTCAGTTACCTATACCTACGGCAAGGCGATATTGACGTGCTTTGAAGAGATTTTCGAAGAGTATAATCTTTCTCGAAGCGCTATTGCCCCCTTTTTTGCCCCCTAAATACAAAAATAGCCCTTCGGATAAAATCCGAGGGGCTAGAAACGTTGTTAAATCAACGATTATTTCTTAAGGTTGTAGAATGATTTCAATCCACGGTATTCAGCTACTTCACCAAGTTGGTCTTCGATGCGAAGCAATTGGTTGTATTTAGCGATACGGTCTGTACGTGAAAGTGAACCAGTCTTGATTTGTCCTGCGTTAGTTGCAACTGCAATGTCAGCGATTGTTGAATCTTCAGTTTCACCTGAACGGTGTGATACAACGGCAGTGTAACCAGCTTCTTTTGCCATTTCGATAGCGTCGAATGTTTCAGTAAGAGTACCGATTTGGTTAACTTTGATAAGGATTGAGTTAGCAGCACCTTCTGCAATACCTTTTTCAAGGTAAGAAGTGTTTGTTACGAAGAAGTCGTCACCAACCAATTGAACTTTACCACCAAGACGTTCAGTAAGAGCTTTCCAACCGTCCCAGTCGTTTTCATCCATACCATCTTCGATAGTGATGATTGGGTATTTGTTAACCAATTCTTCAAGGTAGTCGATTTGTTCTGCAGATGTACGAACAGCAGCGCCTTCACCTTCAAATTTAGTATAGTCGTAAACTTTACGTTCTTTATCGTAGAATTCTGATGAAGCACAGTCAAATCCGATAAATACGTCTTTACCTGGAACATATCCAGCAGCTTCGATCGCAGCAAGGATAGTTTCAACACCGTCTTCAGTTCCTTCGAAACGAGGAGCGAATCCACCTTCGTCACCTACGGCAGTTTCCAAACCACGTGATTTAAGGATTTTCTTAAGAGCGTGGAAGATTTCAGCACCGTAACGAAGAGCTTCTTTAAATGTTGGAGCACCAACTGGCAAGATCATGAACTCTTGGAAAGCGATTGGAGCATCTGAGTGAGAACCACCGTTGATGATGTTCATCATTGGAGTTGGAAGAACTTTAGTGTTGAATCCACCAAGGTAGCTGTAAAGTGGGATTTCAAGGTAGTCAGCAGCAGCACGAGCTACAGCGATAGACACACCAAGGATTGCATTCGCACCCAATTTACCTTTGTTAGGAGTACCGTCAAGAGCGATCATAGCACGGTCGATAGCTTGTTGATCACGTACATCGTAGCCGATGATAGCTTCAGCAATGATGTTGTTTACGTTGTCAACAGCTTTTTGTGTACCAAGACCACCGTAACGAGATTTGTCACCGTCGCGAAGTTCAACTGCTTCGTGTTCACCAGTAGAAGCTCCTGATGGAACCATACCACGTCCGAAAGCACCTGATTCAGTGTAAACTTCTACTTCAAGTGTTGGGTTACCGCGTGAGTCTAGGACTTCGCGAGCGTAAACATCAGTAATAATTGACATTTTTTACTCTCCTTATGAGTTAAATTTTTTACACCTCTATAATACCTTAAAACCCCTCCTTTTTCAAGAAAAAACGTTATCTTTGTGCAAATTTTCCTTAACTTTATAAAGTAATCGCTTTCTTTTGTCTGTTTTATTCTAACTTTTATGATATACTGTTTTCATGACAGATTTATCAAAACAATTACTTGAAAAAGCTCATGGTGGGCCAAAATTAAATCCGGATGAGCAAAGACGCTATCTTGGTACCTTTGAAGAAAGAGTTCTTGGATATGCAGATATTGACACAGCAAATAGCCCTCAGTTAGAAAAAGGTTTTTTATCTATTTTAGAAAATCTTCAGGAAAAAGCAGAGCCACTTTTTGTGAAGATTTCACCAACTATCGAATTTGACAAACAAGTTTTCTACTTAAAAGAAGCAAAAGAAACTGATAGTCAAGCGACCATTGTATCTGAAGACCACGCTTCTTCTCCTTTTGGCCTGATTATCCACACCAATGCACCCGTTCAAGTAGAAGAAAAGAACCTTCGACTTGCTTTTGCAAAACTTTGGGAAGTTAAAAAGGAAGAACAATCCAAAACATCCTTATGGAAAAAATGGTTTGGCTAAATCTTGCGCATAGTTAATAAGTACCCGATATTGGCGGCCGTGCGCTCCAGATAGAGACTGGCATTTTTCAAACTATCTGCTAAAGGTTCACTTTTCTCCAAAATAGAAAAGGCAGCTTGGATATTTTCAAATGGTAGGGAAGGTAAATCTTCAGCAAGACTACCGCAAATAGCAATAACAGGAACTCCAACAGGGGTTCTTTTTGCAACACCTATAGGCGTTTTCCCAGCAAAGCTTTGACAATCTAGTCTTCCTTCTCCAACAATCAGCAAGTCAGCATCTGAAACTTTCTTATCAAAGTTGATTAGATTCAAGCAGGTATCAATTCCCGACACGATACTTGCCTGAGCAAAGGCACACAAACCGCCAGCAATGCCTCCGCCAGCTCCTGCTCCTTTAAGTTCCAATGTTGCAGGGGAGACTTTTTCATAAAAATTTTGTATCACCTGATCTACATCCTCAAACATAGTAGGATCTAGGCCTTTTTGTTTGCCAAACGTGTAGGTCGCCCCTTGGTGTCCACATAAGGGACTCACGACGTCTGCTAAAATACGAATGTGAACATCTTCAGGAGTTTTATAGCAATTTTCTGTTGAAACAGAAGCTAGGTTTAGTAAGGATTGACCGCAAGCGGGTAAGGCATTTCCATCCCTATCATAAAATTGATAACCTAAAGCAGCAGCAATACCTATACCACCGTCATTACTGGCTGTGCCACCAACGCCAGTATAAATTTCTTTAATCCCTTGAGCAATGAGGTGGCAAATCAATTCTCCAATACCACGAGTTTGGATTTGTAGTGGATTTCGTTTCTCCAGAGGAATTTTTCCAAGGCCGACCAAGTCAGCTACTTCAAATAGTGCCAGTTCCCCTTTTTGAAAATAGCGCATGGATTCTTTTTGGCCAAAAGGGCCTGTCACTTGGATCCATTTTTCTTCTAGGTCAAGAGAATGTCGGATAGCATCTACAGTACCTTCTCCCCCATCACCAACAGGGCAGAGGAGACAGTCTACATCTGCTATCGATTGTTGGAAGCCTCTTTTTATTGCTTCAGCTACCTCTTCAGCGGACAAGCTTTCCTTAAACGAATCTGGTGCAATTACAATCTTCATATTTTCCCTCATTCTAAATAGGCAATCAAAGGAAGTACTTCTAAAAAATCTCTCTTGTCAACATGATGTGGTATTTCTTTTCTGAGTACTTCTTTTGCACAAAAGGCGATTCCCAGTCCTGATGACTTCAACATTAATAGGTCATTGGCCCCATCACCGATTGCAACTGTTCTTTCTCTAGGAAGTTTCAGTTTCTCTCTCCATTTTTCCAGAATCTCTTTTTTGACCTCAGGACTGATAATTTGTCCAACTAATTTTCCTGTTAGAAGACCATCTTTGACTTCAAGTTGATTGGCAGAGAAATAGGCAATGCCAAGTGATTTTGCTAATCTCTCAACTATTGGAGTAAATCCACCGGACACTAGACCAACTAGGATTTCATTCTTTTGGAGAATAGAGATAAATTTCTGTGCATTTAGCGATAGATGAATTGAGTTGAAGACGTTATCAAAGACCGAATCAGGAAGACCTTCCAAGAAGGACACTCTTTTTCGTAAACTGCTTTCAAAGTCTATCTCTCCTCGCATTGCCTGACTTGTAATCTGCGCAATTTCCGCCTCACGACCTGCCTCTCTTCCCAACAAATCAATCACTTCTTCTAGGATTAAGGTTCCATCCACATCCAACACACACAAGCCTTTTACTTGAGACATCAGTTCTCCTCTCTAAATAGCCTAAAAATCGTATGAAGGCATCATACGATTTTATCTATTAATTAACTAAACTATGGTACAAGTCAAGGTATGACTTGCAGGCTGTATCCCATGAGAAATCACACTCCATAGCTTGTTTTTGTAGATCTCTCCAAACGTCAGGATGGTTTCTATACAAGTCCAAAGCTGTTTGGAAAGTCCAATTTAACCAATAAGGAGATAGATTGTCAAAGCTAAAACCAGTACCGCTTCCTTCGATTGGATTGAAAGCGCGAACGGTATCTCGCAAGCCACCAACTTCATGGACCAATGGCAAGGTTCCATAACGCATAGCCATCATTTGAGACAAGCCACACGGTTCAAAACGACTTGGCATGAGGAAGAGATCACAAGCAGCGTAGATTTCTTGAGCAAGTTTGACATCAAAAGTGATATTTGCTGATAGCTTGTCTGGGTAAATCTGAGCAAACCATGAGAAAGCTCCTTCAAAGGCTGGATCTCCAGTTCCCAAAAGAACAATCTGAACATCATTTTGCAAGATATGGTGAAGACTTTCTACCACCACATCAAAACCTTTTTGACGTGTCAAACGAGAAACAATTCCCACCAGTGGAACGTCAGCTCTAACTGGCAAGCCAACTCTCTCTTGTAATTTTGCCTTGTTTTGGGCTTTCCCAGACAAATCTTCCTGATTGAAATGATAGTCTAAAAGAGCATCCGTCTGAGGATTATAAAGATCAGCATCAATCCCATTCACGATACCAGATACCTTACCAGACTCCATTCGAAGAATCTGATCCAAGTTACATCCGAACTGACTAGTCATAATTTCATGAGCATAGCTAGGTGAAACGGTTGAAACACGGTCAGCATAAAGAATACCAGCCTTCATCCAGTTCAGACAGTTGTTCCAGCGAAGGGTACCATCAGCATACCGTTCAAAGCCTACTCCAAACAAATCCCATAACATTCCTTCTGAAAATTGTCCTTGAAATTCCAAATTATGAATGGTCAAAACTGTTTTAATGCCCTCATAGGCTTGAATCCAACGGTATTTTTCCTTTAACAAGAAAGGAATCATAGCTGTATGGTAGTCATGAGCATGGAGAAGATCAGGAATAAAGTCAATCTTTTCCATAGCCTCAATGGCAGCCAGTTGGAAGAAAGCAAAGCGTTCCCCATCGTCAAAATCACCGTAAACATGGCCACGGAAGAAATAATATTGGCTGTCAATAAAGTAGAAGGTTACACCGTTTAAGACGGTTTTCTTAATTCCACAGTACTGTCTGCGCCAACCAACACTCACCTCAAAATGAAGAACATCTTCAATCTGATTTCCAAATTTAGCCTCTACCATGTCATAGTAGGGTAAAATCACTGCAACTTCATGTCCCGCTTTTACCAGTGATTTGGGAAGAGCGCCAATGACATCTCCCAAACCACCTGTTTTTGAAAAGGGTGCACCCTCTGCTGCTACAAATAAAATTTTCATGAATGAATATCCTCTGTTACTTTGCTACCTTTCTTAACGACAACTGGATGTTCTGCAGTTCCTCGAATCACAACACCAGGCTCAACTTCAACACCCTTGTCCAAGATAGCATATTCGACCTGAGCTCCTTCTCCAATCACAACACGAGGGAAGAGCAGGCTATCTTTCACCAGGCTATCCTTATGGACATGAATATTACGTGATAGAACAGAATTAGTCACTTGACCTTCAATGATACTACCAGAAGCAAACTGAGAAGTACTTACCTTAGATGTATTAGCGTAGTAAGTGGGTTCTTCGTTCTTAACCTTTGTATAAACCTTTTGATTTGGTGAGAAGAGAGAATAGAATTTCTGTGATTCAAGCATATCTTTATTAGCTTGATAATAAGACTCTACAGAGTGAATATTTGCCAGATAACCTGTGTACTCGTAGGCGAAAGCTCCCTCTTTTGCAGCCAAATCCCGTAAAACATAACGCAACTTCTCTGGATGTTCTTTTTTAGCTTCTTCTTCCAAGCGTTCAATCAACCACGGTGTATCAACGACAAAGATATCTGTAGACATATTGAACGTTTCAGCTGTTGACTTGCTATCAAAGAGTTTATGAGAAAGAACATGGTCTGTTTCATCCACTTCTAAGATTGCATTTACTTCTGAAATATCTTTCTTAGCTAGTTTTTTATAAACTACAGTGATAGGTCCTTTTGTTGTACTATGTAGATGGAAAACTTGGTTCAAATCGATGTTAATTAGAACATCACAGTTGAGGGAAACTGTTTGGTTTGACCCAGAGCGTTTTAAATAAGTAAGAAGCTGTTGGTAGTATTCTTTTCCAACTGTGCTACTCTCAACGCGTGTATTATAAATTCCTAGATAGTAATGGCTAAGAAGAGTTGATAAGCCCCACTCGCGTCCTGAACGAATATGGTCAAAGACTGAGCTGATATTATCCTGCTGGAAAATACCAAAGACGCTACGAACACCTGCATTAGCAAGACTAGAAAGCGGGAAGTCAATCAAACGATATTTCCCACCAAATGGCAAACTTGCTACTGGACGGTGGTCCGTCAATGTCGACATATCATGAAAACCAACTGTATTTCCTAAAATGGCAGAATATTTATCAATCTTCATCTGTTGCTACCCCCACTACTTCATTATATCCTACAACTTGTACTTCATCTGTTCCATCAATTTCGACACCGTCAGAAATAATCGCACCTTCACCAATAATGGCACGTTTAATCTTAGCTCCTTGACCAATGATAGCTCCACTCATGATAACTGAATCAACAACTTCCGCTCCTTCGCGAACTTGCGCGCCTGTTGAAAGGATAGAATGTTTAACAGTTCCATCAACGAAACATCCGTCTACAACTAATGAGTCTTCCACATCAGCATTTGCCCCGAGGAAGTTTGGTGGTGAAATCAAGTTTCTTGAGTAAATCTTCCATTGACGGTTACGACTATCCAAGGCATTCTCTGGAGAAATGTACTCCATGTTCGCTTCCCAAAGAGACTCAATGGTACCAACATCTTTCCAGTAACCGCTAAATTCGTAAGCATAAACACTTTCACCTGACTCAAGGTAATTCGGAATGACATTTTTACCAAAGTCTGACATATCTACATTGCTCTTTTCAGCAGCGACTAACATATTGCGCAGACGTTGCCAATCAAAGATGTAAATACCCATAGAAGCTTTTGTAGATTTAGGTTGAGCTGGTTTTTCTTCAAATTCAACAATACGATTATTAGCATCGGTATTCATGATACCGAAACGGCTAGCTTCTTTAAGAGGAACATCAAGAACTGCTACTGTCAAGCTGGCATTATTATCCTTATGAGATTGGAGCATATCATCATAGTCCATTTTATAGATATGGTCCCCAGACAAAATCAAGACATACTCAGGGTTGACACTGTCGATATAGTCGATATTTTGGTAAATAGCGTGACTAGTCCCCTCAAACCAACGATTTCCTTCACTTGCAGAATAAGGTTGAAGAATAGAGACACCTGAATTAATACCGTCTAAGCCCCAACTTGAACCATTCCCAATATGGTTGTTGAGAGCAAGTGGTTGATACTGTGTAATGACCCCAACATTATGAATCCCTGAGTTGGCACAGTTTGATAGGGCAAAGTCAATGATGCGGTAGCGCCCACCAAATTGCACAGCTGGTTTTGCAATACTTTGAGTGAGTTTACCGAGACGAGTTCCTTGCCCACCAGCAAGAATCAAAGCTAACATTTCATTCTTCATTTTCTACTCCTTTTTGGTTTTTACTTGTGACGGTTTTAGTAGGTTTCAAGCGGCGTTTGATTTTCCATACACTAGCTCCCATAGCCGGTAGGGTAAAGGTTAAGGTCTGCTCATAATCTTTCCATAGTCCTCCTTGCGTTTGAACAGTTTGATTATGTTCTTTCCAAACGCCTCCCCACTCTTCTAGCTCAGTATTCCAGACTTCTTCGTAAATTCCTGCAACGGGTAGTCCGATTGTAAAATCTCTTCGTTCAACAGGTGCCATATTAAAGACGCAGACTAGCATGTCGCCCTTCTTACCCTTACGAATAAAGGAAAGAACACTCTGGTCTCGATTATCCGCATCAATGATTTCAATACTATCATAGCTGGTATCAATTTCCCACAGACAGCGGTTGTCTTTGTAAAACTGGTTTAGCTGAGAAGTGAAATACTTCATCTTAGCATTCATTGGGTCTTCTAGGTTAGACCATTCCAACTGTTCTTCAGATTTCCATTCTAGGAATTGACCATATTCGCTACCCATGAAGAGCAATTTCTTACCAGGGTGACAAATTTGGTAAGTGTAGAGATTGCGCAAGCCTGCGAATTGATTGTAACGATCTCCCCACATCTTATGCATCATACTCTTCTTGCCATGAACCACTTCATCGTGCGAGAATGGCAAGAGATAGTTTTCATTGAAAACATACATAAAGCTAAAAGTCACCAAATTAAAGTCATACTTACGGTAAATTGGGTCTTCTTCGTAGAAACGGAGGATATCATTCATCCAGCCCATGTTCCATTTGTAGTCAAATCCTAGACCACCAAGCTCTTTCATTCCCGTAATCTTGGTTGCAGACGAACTTTCTTCTGCAATCATCATCACATCTGGATATTCTAACTTAATAATGTCATTCAAGCGTTGAAGGAAATAATAACCTTCATAGTTGAGATTTCCCCCATCTTTGTTAGGTGTCCATGGAGCATCATCATAGTCCAAATAGAGCATGTTGCTAACAGCATCCACACGAATACCATCCAAATGATAGACATCGATCCAATGCTTAATACAAGAAATCAAGAAGGACTGGACTTCATTTTTTCCAAGGTCAAAATTGAGAGCGCCCCAACCATAGTTATGAGCCTTATTATGGTCTTGGTACTCAAAAGTCGGTGTCCCATCATAATAGGCTAAGGCATCATCATTGATGGTAAAGTGACCAGGTACCCAGTCTACGATAACCCCAATATTATGGATATGACACTCCTCGACAAAATCTTGAAACTCCTCTGGTCTACCATAAGCATGCTCTAAAGCGAAGTAACCCATAAGCTGATAACCCCAACTCAACCCCAAAGGGTGGGACATCAAGGGCATAAACTCAATATGAGTATAGTTCATTTCAACGAGATAAGGAATGAGTTCATCCTTGAGCTGGGCAAAACTATAAGGACTACCATCAGGATTTCTTTTCCATGATCCAGCGTGAACTTCATAGATATTGACAGGACGTTCAGCAAAGCCCCAACGTTTTCTTCGTGCCAGCCAAAGTCCATCCTTCCATTTCTTCTCAGGAAGCTCTGTTACGATTGCCCCTGTTCCTGGACGAGCCTCATATCTGACAGCAAAAGGGTCAATCTTCATCAGTTGATGACCATTTTGACGTGTGACATGATATTTGTAAATATGCCCTTCTTGAGCCATATTGGTAAAGACTTCCCAGACTCCAAAGTCATTTCTTACCATTGGAATCTGACCCTCAATCCAGTTGGTAAAATCACCAACCAAGTGAACAGCCTGAGCATTAGGTGCCCAAACACGGAAAGTATAGCCATACTCTCCATTTAGCTCTTCCCTATGTGCTCCTAGATAATGCTGAAGGTGAAAATTTTCACCTGTCATAAAGGTGCGCAAAGCTTCTCTTTTATCCATAATACCTCCTCTTTCCTGTAAGCGTTTTCTATGTTTTTATTATACTACCTTTTTAGAGAAGATTCAAGTGAATTACTATATTTAGTAAAAATTCTTTTGAAAATCTTCAACAAATTCACTGATGTGTCCGCTTGTAAATCAATGTTTTTTCAAAAAAATATGAAAACGCCTTTCTTTTCTCTACTATAATACCAAAAAGTTCGTATTTTTGCTACCAATATTATTTTTTTATAGCAAAAAATAAAACCAGGAAAACAATTTCCTGATTTTATTGTTATTAAGAGATACAGTACTGCAAATGAATTTAAATTATAAATCTATTTTATAAGACTTTAAAGACACTAGCGCTAACGCCACCAACCATGTCTTTATCAGCTAAATGGCTATTGGTCACCAATAGTTCTAGATTTCCAGCATTTTCAAACTGGAAGTCTTGCCCTTTAGCATTAAATACAACCAGTAAATGTTCTTCTCCTTGAATCTCATAGACAATCAAACCGCTATGTTCAATCGCAGAATGCACAAAGACATGATGGTAAATTTCATCATAGCTAGAGTAAGAAAAGGCACCAGTTTTTGTCTTCAATCGGATGACTTGACGAATAAATTCAATACTGTCTTGACGCTCATTGATCAAATCCCAGTTGACTTGATTCACACTATCAGGAGCATTATAGCTATTCATCGCACGCTCTCTATCATCATGTGTCAACTTACCATTCTCACCAGTCGCAACCAGTTTGGTACGACCAAATTCTTGACCGATTTCCATAAAGGACATCCCCTGCATGAGCAGATTCATAGCTGTGGCTGTCTCAACCTTGCGCATGATTTGCTCTGAACTTTGGTCTGGATGAAGGGTTGCCAATAAATCGTGAAGATTGTAATTGTCATGGGCTTCCACATAGTTAAGCACCTGATTTGGATGTGTATAGGTTCCTAATTCACGACTGCCTAGGATTGCTTTGGCTAGAATTGGCTCTGTCGCAGCACCACTGACAAAACCTGATTTAATTGCACCGTAAACTTCTCCACCTTTGACAGCATCACGCTGATTGTCATTAAAGAAACCAATATTTGGCATTTCGTAGGCGTTGTCTTTCTTAGCCTTATCATAAGGGGCAAGACCTGTTCCCATATCCCATCCTTCTCCATAGAGGATAATGTTAGGGTCGATTTCATCCAAACTCTGACGAATCATCTGCATGGTCTTGACATCATGAATCCCCATCAAGTCAAAACGGAAGCCGTCAATATTGTATTCCTGCACCCAGTATAGAAGAGAATCAATCATATACTTACGGAACATTTCGTGTTCACTGGCTGTTTCATTTCCAACACCCGTTCCATTCTGGAAGGTACCGTCTGGATTCATACGATAATAATAGTCAGGGACAGTTGTTTGGAAAGGTGCATCAACAACTGAAAAGGTATGGTTATAGACCACATCCATAATGACACCAATACCCGCATCGTGATAAGCTTGAACCATGGTCTTCAAATCGCGAATGACCTGAGCTGGATCATCTGGATTAGTTGAAAAACTAGTTTCTGGCGCGTTATAGTTTTGTGGGTCATAACCCCAGTTGTAGGTTACATTTCCATCCTCATCGTATTCTTTATGACGGTCTGCAATTGGTTGCAACTGAACATAATTGTAGCCCAACTTCTTGATGTGATCAAAAGCAGTTGACTGACCGTACTGGTTAACCGTTCCAGTCTGAGCAGCACCTAAGAACGTTCCTCGAAGATGTTCATCCACACCTGAGGTCGGTGATTGGGTCAAATCACGAATATGCATTTCACAAATAACTGCCTTACATGGATTTTCCAAACGCCAAGCAGCATCAGAACCATGCTTGACCTCGAAGTTTTCGACTTGTTTTTCTGCATGGCTCAGAATAGCAGAACGTTTGCCATCAGGGCTGGTCGCAATGGTGTAAGGATCACGTGTCAGTGTTTGGTGATGAGGGAATTGGACTTGATACTGATAAGCCTTACCAGTCAAATCTTCCTCAACATCCAAACTCCAGACACCAATAGTATTGTCCTTATGGTTATAAGAGTAGCGATTGCCTCTCTCCATATCAAAAGTCTTCCAAACAGGTGCATCATTAGTAGCTGATTCATAAACGACAACCTGCACTGCTGTCGCTGTTGGTGACCAAAGAGCAAAATGAGCCTGATTGTCCTCTACACGGCAACCCAATTCACCTTGGTAGCCCCAGTGGTGGTCGAAACTAGCGCTATTGATAGCCTTGTCAAAGGCAAAAGGATTTTGATTTTTATAGAAAGGACTGGCAATAGCAGGATTTTCAGAATAATAAATTCTATCATCCCCTTCCAAAATCCAGACCTCTGTTAATAGGGGATAGTGATTAAAACGGATAGCATATTCTTTACTGGTTTGGCCGGTATGAACCACAAAATTCAAGCTTTCTAAGGGATGAACGCTTGGGTGTTCAAAACTAAATAAAGCACCAAAATAATCTTCTTGGTAAGTTAGTAAATCAATTCGCTGGTCATGGCTTTTTACAAAAGAGCAAGTGTCATATTCACCATTCTTGCGATGGTAATGAATGCGCATAGGGTAGGTATACATTTTTATTTTTCCTTTTTATTTTAATTTATTTCTGTTTCACTAATAAATTCTTGACCAATCTCGTCTCGATTAACAGACATAGTCAAATTATCTAAACTCTGGTTTTAAACGAACATTACAAACTTTCTAGCCATGCCTCGTCTCGAACCTCGATACCAAGTTCTTGTGCCTTTTGAAGTTTACTTCCAGCGTCTGCACCTGCAACAACAAGGTCTGTCTTTTTAGAAACACTGCCTGTTACCTTAGCACCTAGACTTTCGAGTTTACTTTTAGCTTCTGAGCGCTTGAGCCGTTCCAATTTTCCTGTCAATACCACGGTCAAACCTGACAAGGCTGCATCCGCTACTACCGTCTGACCTTTATAGTTCAGATTGACCCCAGCTTCTTTCAATTCTCTTAGGAGAATTTCAGAGCCTTCTGTCGCAAAATATGTCTGAAGACTCTTGGCGATCACGCCACCCAGACTTTCAATACTAGCCACTTCCTCTGGATCTGCCTGAGCCAGATTTTCAATCGAGTGGAAATGTTGAAGTAACAGCTGACTAGCCTTGTTTCCGACATGGCGAATTCCCAAACCAAACAAGAGTTTTTCAGCAGAATTTTCCTTAGATTCTTGAATGGCCTGATACAGTTTAGAAGCAGACTTTTCCTTAACCCCCTCTAAAAGTAGGAAATCCTCTTCTTGCAAACGGTAAATATCCGCCACATCCTTAACCAAATTGGCTGCAAAAAGCTTCTCAACAATAGATGGCCCAAGGCCTGTAATATTCATGGCATCCCGAGAGGCAAAGTGGATCAAACCTTCCATGATTTGGGCAGGACAACGCGGATTGATACAACGGAGAGCCACTTCATCTTCAAAGTGCAACAAATCAGAGTCACAACTTGGACAGTTTGTAGGGATATCTAGTTTTTCTTCAGAAATCCGTTTGGACTCTACTACACGCAAGACGGCAGGGATGATGTCCCCAGCCTTATAGACGATAACCGTGTCGTCTTTACGGATATCTTTTTCAGAAATATAATCCACATTGTGCAGAGTTGCACGGCTAACAGTTGTACCAGCTAGTTGTACTGGTGTTAGATTCGCAGTTGGGGTTACAACACCCGTACGGCCAACTGTCCAGTCAACTGACAGGAGTTGAGCTTCTTTTTCCTCAGCAGGGAACTTGTAAGCTACTGCCCACTTAGGCGCTTTAACTGTAAAACCGAGTTCTTCTTGACCTGCTAGGTCATTGACCTTAATCACCACCCCATCGATATCATAAGACAGATTGTCCCGTTCCTGTCCTACTTCTTGGATAAAATCCCAGATTTCATCTATGTTTTCAGCCAAGATTCGCTTAGGATTGACCACAAAACCAAGTTGTTCTAGGTGCTTCAAAACCTTTTCTTGGCTGTCACGAGTTGAAGGGCTGGCTTCTTGATAGAGAAACGTAGCAAGATTGCGCTTGGCTACTACTGCTGTATCCAACTGTCGCAGGGTGCCTGCTGCCGCATTACGAGGATTGGCAAATTCAGGCTCTCCATTTTCTTGGCGAGCTTGGTTGACCTGGTCAAAAGAAGCGCGTGGCATATAACATTCCCCACGAACGGTGATATCTAGTTCTTCTGGCAAGGTCAAAGGAATATCCTTAACACGCTTGAGATTTTCTGTGATATTCTCCCCAACAGAACCATCTCCACGTGTTGCCCCAGCAAGCAAAATCCCCTTTTCATACGTCAGCGAGATAGACAAGCCATCGATTTTCAGCTCACAAATATAGGTCGGATGAGCCACTTCCTTACGAACACGCGCATCAAATGCTTCAAGATCCTCACGTGAAAAAGCATCCTGCAAACTATAAAGAGGATACTGATGACTGTATTTTTCAAAACCATCTAAAACCTTGCCACCAACACGATGGGTCGGACTGTCTGCTAATACTTGATCTGGATAGGCAGCCTCCAACTCAACCAACTCACGGTAAAGGCGGTCATACTCACTATCTGAAACCGACGGATTGTCGCTAGTATAGTACTCAGTCGCATAGCGATTGAGCAAGGCGACTAACTCATTCATTCTTTTATTCATAAGACCATTTTACCATAAACTAAGCCCTCCTCACAAACGAGAAGGGCGGAAAAAATACTTAGATTGGAATTATTTTTAAAACTCAAACAGACTTATGTCTCTTTTTCAAAATGAATCCGAACATAGCCTAGAGCTAAGAAAGATAAGGCGACAACTCCAAGTCCAATAATTAAGAAAGAATAAAGATGAACACTTGGAAGCCAGGTCATTAAACCTGTTGCTAGGGGCATAAATAGTATAGCTAAGGTATAAATCGAACTGAGAACTCTTCCCAGATATTCACCTTCAACCTTGGTTTGTACTTGAGTAAAAAAGTGAATATTGAAAATCGTCATAAAGAGTTCACAAACGAAATTACCTGAAAAAGTAAGATAGGAGGGGAGGGTAAATCCCATTATCATCACCCCAAGTCCAGTCAGAGCCAACAAAAACAGAAGCATTTCCATACTGGCTTTAATCTTACTAGCTAACAGCGCCCCAACAATAGAACCGATAGCCCCCATAGTTAAAATAGTGGCATAGGCACCTTGAACTCCATAAAGCTGATTCGAAAAGGGGAGGAGAAATTCAAAAGCTGCAAAGAAAAAATTGACACTTGAAGCCATGACTAACAAAAAGAAGATTTCCTTTTGCTTCACAATATAGTGAACTCCCTCCTTGATATCAGCACAAATAACTTTGAATGTAAGTTTCTTCTCACCCGTAGTCTTCTCTTCTTTCTTTGGAAGCAAGGCTACCAAACCAAAAGCGAGAAAAAAACTAAGGGCATCTAATACCAAGGTAATGCGAAGACTTGCGAATTGTAAAACCAGAAAAGAGAGTACAGGAGAACTCACACTGACAACCTGCATCACCAATTCCAAACGAGAATTGTAGAGGACCAGTTCATCCTTCTCTACCAATTCTGTGATAATGGCCTTATTTGCTGGTCTAGAAAAGGCAAAGGCAATCGCCTGCACAATATTAGCCCCAATCAAAGCTCCAATCATCCAGCTGTCATTCCTTATGAAAGAAATAGCCAGACAAAGAATCCCACAAACAAGGTCTGTCACCATTAAAATCTTACGACGAGAAAAACGGTCTGAAATGACTCCTCCAAAAGGATTTACGAGAATAGATGTGACGAGTTCAGAAATCTGATACATTCCTAAAACAGTCTGTCCAATAGTCCCCATGGAAGCCAACCAGACACTATTTCCATAATCATAGAGCATATTCCCTATCTTGTTAACAGCTCCACGGCTAATCAACTGTACTGCGTATCGATTCATATAAAAACTCCTCTCAAATTTTGAAACTATTGTATCAAAACCGAAAGGAGCTTTTTTCTTTTTCCCTTATTTGGGAAAATTAATTTTTGATAAATTTTTCGTAGTGTTCCTGATAGTAGGCTACTTGCTCTGGGAGACCTAGCACGTCAAAAATATGCATGGCCTCTTGCATCTGGCTACAACCTTCTTTACACTTTCCTTTTTGATATAAGGCAAAACCTTTTAAATAATGGAAAACATTACGCTCATAAAGCTTAATACCTTTACCAATAATCTTCTCTGTATAAGTCTCAAAATAGCTTGCATTGTCAAAAGAAAGATGCTCTAAACAATGCTGGTAACAATTGAGGGCCAAAATCAACACCAATCTCTTATGGCGACCAATCTCTTGGTAAAATTCTTCCCTCTCCATAACTTCTCTACCAATCCGAGTGACATAGTCCACATCGTAGAAACTATAGAGGTTCCCGAAAAGAATCAATTCATACATGGTCCATTCTTCTGTTTTGAAGAGATAATCTGCTACCTTATCCACATCATCCTGCTCCATATGATAACTCGAATCTCTTTGACAAATCAGACCTTGTAACAAAATCCAGTTCAGCTCAAAATAAAGGGGATTTGTCGAACTCTTAGCCTTTTCAAGTTGTTCTCTTTGAAGCTTTTGAAAACCTGCAATATCATTTGAATAGTAAAGCGGGATAATCTGTGCCATCATAGCAACATGTTCATGATTGTGAAAATTCCTAGCCTTGTCCATGAAATTTTCAATGGTCACATGAATATTATCCAAAATCTCAAAGAAACGTGAAACTGCTAGATCAGACTCCCCAAGCTCAAAGCGAGATAACTGAGAGGTTGAACAGGATTCCCCTGCCGCCTCCTTTAAAGAATAATTTCCACTTGTCCGAAATTCACGAAATACTTTTCCAAGATGTTCCATCTTTACACCTGCTCTGATAATTCTTCCCACTCAAGCATAGCTTCTTCCTGACGATGGCTGATTTTGTCCAGCTCAACCTGCAATTCCATGAGTTTACCTGCATCGTTGGTTTCCAACATTTGTTCAGAAATGGCTTGGCTTTGACTTTCTAACTCTTCAATTTCAGCTTCTAGACTTTCGATTTGTCGCATGAGCTTGCGAACTTCTTTTTGACTTTCTTTCTGAGCTTGATAGTCATTAACTGGGCTTGCTTCTTTTGCTTGATTGCTGGTTGAAGCTTCCTCAGTTTGAATCATTTCTACTTCTGATTTCTTCTCAACATAGTAATCGTAATCTCCAAGATAGAGAGTTGATCCATTCTCAGACAATTCCAGTACATGAGTTGCTACACGATTGATAAAGTAACGGTCATGGCTGACAAAGAGCAAGGTCCCGTCAAAGTCAATCAAGGCATTTTCCAACACTTCCTTGCTATCAATATCCAAGTGGTTGGTCGGCTCATCCAGAATCAAAAAGTTGTTGTTTTCCATAGACAATTTAGCTAAAAGCAAACGAGCTTTTTCGCCACCAGATAGCATACCAACTGATTTTTTAACATCATCTCCTGAGAAAAGGAAGGCACCTAGACGGTTACGAATTTCAACTTCCGGTGTCAATTTGAAATCATTCCAAAGTTCATCCAGTACAGTATTACTTGGTGTCAGCTTGCTTTGAGTCTGATCATAGTAACCAACCTCAACATTAGCGCCAAAGCGTTTTTCACCCTTGATAAACGGAATCTGATCCACGATAGATTTGATAAAGGTTGACTTGCCAATACCATTGGGACCAACGATGGCAACAGCATTCATCTTACGAAGGTCTAGGTTAATCGGTTGTGACAGGACTTCCCCATCATAGCCAATAGCTGCATTTTCAACAGTTAATACAACATTACCAGACGTTTTTTCAGACTGGAAGGTCATATTAGCTGATTTCTTGCCAGCTTCCGGCTTGTCCAAACGCTCCATTTTTTCCAGTTGTTTTCGGCGAGATTGGGCGCGTTTGGTCGTTGAAGCACGGACTAGATTGCGATTGACAAAGTCTTCCAGAGCAGCGATCTCCTTCTGCTGCTTTTCATAGTTTTTTGCCTCAGTAGCTAGTTTTTGCTCCTTCAACTCAACAAAACGAGAGTAATTGCCCACATAGCGATCCAAGGAATGCTTAGTCAAATCTAGCGTAATTGTCGCAACCTTGTCCAAGAAATAACGGTCGTGGCTGACAATAATGAGGGCACCGCTATAGTTTACCAAGTAATTCTCTAGCCAGGCAATAGTTTCAATATCCAAGTGGTTGGTTGGCTCGTCCAAGACCAAGAGATTTGGCTTTTCAAGGAGCATTTTAGCAAGTGCCAAACGAGTATTTTGACCACCTGAAAGTTCAGATATTTTCATCTGCCACATAGACTCGTCAAACTTGAATCCATTCAAAATCGCTCGAATATCAGCTTCATAGGTAAAGCCACCTGCTTGGCGAAAATTCTCAGATAAGCGGTCGTAATCTGACATCAGCTTATTCAAGTCCTCACCAGACTTTTCTCCCATCTCTAGCTCCATCTGACGAAGTTGTTTCTCAGTCCGACGCAAGTCATCAAAGACATGAAGCATCTCATCGTAGATGGTATTTTCAGACTCAAAACGCCTATCTTGGGCTAGGTAAGATAGAGAAATATCTTTTTTCTTATTGATTTCTCCACTAGTTGGCTCCTCTTCTCCAACCAAAATCTTCAAAAGAGTAGACTTACCTGCACCATTTTTCCCAACAAGAGCAATCCGATCTCGTTCATCAACTTGCAGGTTAATATTATCAAAAAGAACTTCTCCTGCAAAAGAACGTTCAATTTTATTAGCTTGTAAAATAATCATACAAGTAGTATAGCATGTTTCCCTAAGGCATTCAAGATAATCGTAAGTCTTAACCCAAATATCCTAGAAAAACCGGCTCTGCTTATGCTTGGTATTCAAAAATATTTGGATTAGAAACTCTATTTATTTTGCAAGATAGCTGATAAAACATTTTTACTCGTTTACAATAGCGCCTCAAACTCAGATACTGACATACCCAACTGCTGACTGGCAACCTCAGAAGTCAGCAGACCTTGGCTGACCATATCTAGGAAAGCAAAGAGTTTTCCACGTTCAAGGCCTTGTTCAACTCCCTCCGCTCGTCCTCGTTCAAGACCCTCAGCTCTACCTTGTTCAAGACCCTCTGCACGCCCACGTTCAAGACCACGTTCTAAGCCCTTTTCTTCAGCTTGTTCCAAGGCATAGTCCTGTGCTAACAAAGCTTGTTCTTCGCGCATACGTAATTGACTAAACATTTTCCTGTCCTCCTCGGACCAGCTTTTATAGTCTAGCAGTTGGTCTGCTTGGCTGATGGCTCGCTCGGGTTCTTGGGTAAAGGGCTTGTTGCCGAAAAACTCCAACCATGGCTTGCGAACCTCATCTTTGCTGGTTTCTCTATATTTTTTTAATTCCAAGAATGCCATCTTGACAAGATGATTTTCCTGACCATTGTTGATAATTGTTAAGACCTCACCTGTCGTATCCTCTCGCATACTAAAGCTATGAAAAGCTAAGTCGTCTGAAAAGTAATTGCTGTCCACGATTGCGATAGCGTATACTGGTGCGATATGCTTGTAACTCTTGTGTGTATCACCTTCTCGCTGGCGAATTTTTTCGAGATTTTGATTGACCTGACTACATAGATAAGCCCACAAACGATTAATGAAAAAATTCTGATGATGAACTTGAATCTCAATAATTACTTGCGTTCCATTATCCAACTCCGCCAAGACATCTATGCTAGTGTAGAAATCCTGCGCTGAATAGGGCATGGAAGGCAAGACATGAATATTGCTCCCCTCCAAAATGGTCACATTTTTTGCTGGTAAATCCAGCATATCGCGAATAAATTGACAAGTGATTTCTGGATTGCTAAAGATTTTTTTAGCAACCAAGTCATTGGTTGGGCTGATGCCCGGATGTCTTAGAATCATCCTTTTCCTCCTTTTATTATACCACAGTTTTAAATCTAGGTTTACTAGATTCTATGCTTCTATCTATTTATTCGGAAAAGAGAGTGAAAAGTTCAAACTTTCCTGAAAATAACAATATCTTAGATAAAAAAAGATAGCCAAACTTTTTACATCAAGAAATTTAGCTATCCTTTTTAGTTGTTTTTGTATCGTGTAATATTTACAGATTTCTCACTTATGTTCTTTCAATAGTGCCTCAAACTCAGAGACAGTCATACCCAACTGCTGACTAGCTACCTCAGATGGCAGCAGACCTTGGCGAACGAGATTTACTAGACCTACTTTTAATCCCTCTTCAATGCCTTCCGCTCGTCCTCGTTCCAACCCTTGTTCAATACCTTCTGCTCTAGCTGTTTCCAAGGCATAATCATGTGCTAACAAGGCTTGTTCTTCACGCATACGTAATTGACTAAACATTTTCCTGTCCTCCTCGGACCAGCTTTTATAGTCCAGCAGTTGATCTGCCTGGCTGATGGCTCGCTCAGGTTGTTGAGTAAAGGGCTTGTTGCCAAAAAACTCTAACCAGGGCTTGCGAACGCTATCCTTGCTGGTTTCTCTGTATTTTTTTAGTTCTAAGAACGCCATCTTGACCAGATGATTTTCCTGACCATTGTTGATAATGGTTAAAACATCACCTGTCGTGTCCTCGCGCATGCTAAAACTGTGGAAAGCTAGATCATCTTGGAAATAATTACTATCCACAATAGCTATTGCGTAAACAGGTGCGATATGCTTGTAACTCTGGTGGGTATCACCTTCTCGCTGGCGAATTTTTTCTAGGTTTTGATTGACCTGACTGCACAGATAAGCCCACAAACGATTAATGAAAAAATTCTGATGATGAACTTGGATTTCAATAATTACTTGCGTACCATTGTCCAACTCTGCCAAGACATCTATGCTAGTATAGAAATCCTGGGCCGAGTAGGGCAGGGAAGGCAAGACATGAATATTGCTCCCCTCCAAAATGGTTACATTTTTGGCTGGCAAGTCCAGCATATCGCGAATAAATTGACAAGTAATTTCCGGATTGCTAAAGATTTTCTTAGCAACCAAGTCATTAGTTGGGCTGATGCCCGGATGACGTACAGTCATATTTGCTCTCCTTTCATTATAGCACATTTTTTAATCTAATTTACTAGATTTGATGCTTCTATCTATTTATTCGGAAAAAGAGTAGAAAAAATAAAAGAAATCTCAAACTTTATAGCAAAATGAAATAAACTATGAACAAATAGGATAGTAAAGTCGAATCAATTTCTAGCAATGTTTTATAAGTTATAATGCTCTATTCTGAATTTAAGATAACATATAATTTAAAGAGACTGGGCCAAAACTCAACTTCTGGAGAAAATGAAGTAAATCTTCCCACAATAAAACGCATAGTCTCAAGTTTTTCAATACCTGATACTATGCGTTTTTCTGATTTGAGAGGCTTTTTTCTCAACCTCTTCTTAATCTTAGCTTTTCTCAACCTGCTACAGTTGATAAAGAGCTTTATTTCTCATCTTCTTTTTTCTTGAAGAATCCTAGTCCTAGACCAGCTAACAGAGTCATGATACCAGCGCTAGCCAAGCTAGCATTAGCTTCTGTACCTGTGTTTGGCAATTCTGCTTTATCAGATGTTTTCGTAGATGTTACACTATCTACTGTCTTTTCTGATGTAGCTGTAGCCACTGCTTCACCTTTTTGTTCTGAAACTTTAGATGGTGCTGGGCTTGGAGTTTGGTCTTTTGGAGCAGGAGTTTGAGCTTGCTTGGTTCTAAACACATGAACTGTCAAGTTATCTCCCTCACGGTGACTCTCAACAAATTCATAGCCTGGAACTTCACCTGCTTCTTCCTTATCAACTGATGGAACCTTCAAGTCTTTTCCGTTTTCATCGCGCCATACTGTACGAACCGCTGGAGTTTCAGCTTTGTTTGGTTTTTCTGGCGTTGAAGTTGATGGCGAACTTGATGGAGTCATTGGATGACTAGTTGGGCTTTCTGGTAAAATTGGAGTTCCATTCGCTACTTTCTCAAATGTATGCGTCAAAATACCTTCTTCTAAGCGACTAGATAGCCACTTGTAGCCTGCAATTTCGCCAGCCTGTACTTTTTTGCCAACTACTTTTTCCTTAATCTCCTTACCTGCTGTATCTACCCATAGCGTTACTGGATGCTCTGGGTTTGCTGCTTCGATTGATAAAGCAGCGTATACAAACGGAGTATAAACACTCGTTTTATGCTTGGCTTGAGCTTGGACTTTTTGTTTATTGACAACTGATTCTCGTGGAATGGTTACAGTACCTGTTTTCTTGTCTAATGTAACATTTTCAGGTTGTTTGTCTAAAGTCCATTCACCAGTAGGTTGCTTGGTAAGAGTTAGAACTTCATTACCAGAGCCATTACTCTTAGGATAGATAATTTTGACTGTATCTGCATCTTTTTTAGGAGCTTTTACTTCGAAACTTGCTTTATTTGGTTCTTCCACAATAGCGATAGTCGGCGGAGCTACCTTAAGATCTGGTTGGTCTTCACCTTCAGACGGTTGGACTGGTTGAGCTGGTGTTTCCGCAGGATTTGTTGGTTGTTCAGGTTGTGGAGTCTCCGGTG